>CALGKL010000225.1 GCA_937930495.1 uncultured Gloeocapsa sp. | reverse complement strand
AGAGGGAAAGGAGTTAGTAGCTAGTCTCTAGCTGCTCTCTGAAAATACGGAAAAATCATTAAGTTATTTTAAAAATCAGTAGATTTTCTCTGGGCAATGGTACTAAAAATTGTTATCACAGAGACAAAGGCTAACTGAGTCTAGGTTTTATTGAGTTCTGTTGGAGAAAAACTATGTCAAGGCGAAAACCAGCCAAGGCAATCATTACGGAATTGTTTAACAAACTACAACGGTGGTTGTGGTCAATTCTGAATAGCTCTCAAAAATGGCTAAAAAAAGAGTTACGAAAAAATAAATCGCGGCCAATTTGGCTAAGATTCGGCTTGATTGCCTGGCGAGTAATAGAGATGTCCCTAACACAAATCCAGAAAAATGTCAAGAAACAGTGGCAACAACGGGGACAATTCTGGTTATCCACCCAAAGGCGTTTCTCTCGCTCGGGGTTTCTCTTACCGATGGTGGCGGTGCTGTTAGTGGTTTTCTCCTTGGTAATAGGTGCAGCCTTGCTGCAATCGATCAATAGAACGACAGAGGTAGCGTCAAAGCGAAATGAACAGGTAGTTTATAACGCCGCTACAGAGGCGATCGACCGCAGCAAAGCCAAACTAGAATATATGTTCAACCTCGATCCCCGTTGGCCCCGAGGTTTGCCTGGAGATCGTAGGATAGAAGATATCCTGCGCAATACATATGAGGCAATAGATATGGATGAAACCAGGCCAGGAACTCAAGATCCCTATACCTTTCCCGATGAAGAAAGGTTAGATTTGAACGGGGACGGGGAATTTGATAACGCTTGGGTGTTTACCGCAAATACAGACCAAGGCAGAGCCAAAGTAGCCTATATGCTCCTACATCGGGTTGAATCCCCCAACATTAACCTGGGCACAAATAGAAGGGACATAGAAGCACCGGATTGGCAAAAAGCCGGAGAGCTGTTGGTGCGCAACGGTCCAATCAATATGACCCAAGCCAATCAAGTTAGCTGTGTTAACCCGATTGTTAGCGATGCCGGTTGGGAAATTATCACAGGTGCGACGGTGCGTCGAGCCTTCCAAACCTATGTAGTAGTGGTAGAAGACAAAGGTACACAGCGGAACGTCTCCACCCTAGAAATGCAGCAAGATAGACAAGCGGATAAGGGGAATAAATGGGGAGCCTGGTTTCGTAATGACCTGGAGATATTTCCCGGTCCAGACTTTAGGTGGAATGGAGCGATCCATACCGAAGGTAACTTAATCATCGGAGATAGTTCTAATAGGTTTCAATCCTATTTGATTAGTGCCCCTAACTCCTGTCTCTACGCTAGACCGAATTCGGAAATCACCATCGGTGGTAACCTCGACGAGACAACTCCTCCCTTTTTGGGTCAGTTGATCAGAGGCTCTCTGAAAACCAATAGTTATGCAGGTAGTTTTATAGCACATATCCACGGACCTAACGGACCAGAAGCAACTGTTACCGTCAATGACGGTACAGGAGGGACGGATAATCATATCGATTCGGTGCGAAATGATGCTCCTTCACCCGTTGATCTTTCCCTTGACCCGGTGGTTTTATTTACCACCAATGAGAACGTGGCTAGAGGTGATGATTTAACCAGTGCTGGTAACCGAGATGCCAACTGGAAAAATAGTCCCTTAGTCAGAGGGGGCAGAATCTTTAACCGCTCCGCTCAACCACCCTACGTAGATGATACCTATCGAGCTGACAATCGCTACGGACCAAAACCTAAATATAGTCAATTGATCGGTCTGAATCGTCCTATAGGCGAACCCATTAACCCAAGCGATGACAACGTCGAGACCTTGACCCGTATCGATACCGATAACCCAGAGGCTGGGGGTTTGGACGGTTACTGGGAAAGACGCTCACGGGGTGAAGGTCTAACGGTAATCGTCGGACAAAGGTTGGAACTAGGTAACGCTCACGGTTGGGATGGTAACCAAGACCCCCTCTATCCCCCCACACCAGATTTTTGTACAACCAATGGTAATCGTTGTCACGAACGAAAACAATGGAAGACCCTGCGGGATAATTTAGCCGCTGTACAGGCAACGGTGGTGTATCACAACGATCGCCAAACCAATACAGAAATATCTCCTATCCCTGGAGATTTTCCTTTGGCTTGTTTAGCAACCACCGCTCACCCGGGCACCAGAACAGGCTATGATACCAGCTTAAAAATAGACACAGGAGGAACCATCGGTAATAGCTATACCTTTGGACGAGTTAGCCATAATAGTCAGGTTGATATCGATTTCCTCACGGGTAAGGGCACTAACGGTTGGGAATTTAACCCTCCGGGCAATCAAACCACTAACTCTGGTTTCGCCGCGGCGATCGCCCCGGGAACACCCCTGAGGAAGGCCCTCAGCAATCTAGCTAACTTCTCCGGTGATCCCTATGGCGCCTTTCCCCCTCGACAAGATAGTGATGACGGTAACAATAGCAACGACGCCGTCCCAGGGGTAGGACCAGTGGTTCATCCCTATCCTCACCTAACCATGTGGGGGGACTATTCCAATCTACGTCGGGTGATGAAGCAATTGGACAGCGGTACAGACTATAATTCCTTGAGTATCGCCGACCAAACCACCCTCCACACCGCCGCCTGTACCCTGGGTATGCTAGCCTATAACTTGAATAATATTTTAAGTTACAGTTACACTAATACCACCAACAAGAACAATATCGAACAGGTAATCAGAGCTCTCGGGCATAGTTCCATTACTAACTATATCAACACTAACGTACCAGGGGGAGCAGTTAACGCTACACCTGAAGACTATATCGCCGCTTTCCAAGCCTCAAGCACTACTGTAACTGGAAATACTACCAGAAACCGTGATCTAGTGCCAGTAGTCAGAGCGATAGTCATGAAAGAACAGGTGACCCGCGATCGCAAATATGGTTTTCGACCCTATTTCTCTCCCGTAGGCTCATCAGGAGATAACTGGTCTGCTTCAAACCGTTGGGTAACCTTTGATCCGGCTGATAATGGCTATTTTGGTTTTAATCCCACTACCGAACGAAGCAAGATTGAAACCCTAGCTCGCGCTTTAACCCCGACCAGAGTGATTACTCTCCCCAACCGAATCGTTGCTCCCCCTGAAACCAACAGAACAGCGATGAATATAGAAATGACCAGAGATCCGGTTAATCCGGAACGATTGATTCAAACCAACAGCCAAACCGGACAAAAGTTGATTATCACCGCTGGAATTAAATACCCCGCTCTATATTACCTCTTCCCCATGGCTGATCATAACCACGATGGTGGCGGATCACAACCTAATACAGAAGAATACGTGGGTGATAATTATATTATGGCGGTTAATAAACTAGTTACCTATCGTGCGGTTGAGCCTGAGAGTATTGCCTTAACCCCAAGAAATAGAAATGAGTGGGTTTTACCAAGTACCACAGATACGACCCGTCGCGTCAATTTGATCAAGGATAACGGTACAAACGTAGCCATCGCCTTCCAAGACAAGGGACTGTTCAACGGGAGGGAAATGATGTCGGTACGCACCCTGGATGTAGATCTAGACTTACTCAGGAGGAATACCCTCTTTGGGGGTCGGGAAAATTGGCTCCCCTACAGCGGTATTGTCTATGGCTTCCGTGAAGACGCGGTGCGAGAAGACGCGATCGCTCGGCCTACCCGTAGTGGCGTTACTTTCAGTGACTGCGATCGAGCTGCAGAAATCGTAACTGCCAGTTGTCGGATGGATGCAGTTAGCGCTAGTCCCCACGACCCACCGGTCAACGATACCAACGGGATTAGTCCTAAACCCGTAGATTTTTATGCCGATCCCGATCGCCGTCCCCACGGTTTCCGATTGCGCAATGGTGATAATCTCACCCGCATCCCAGACCCGCCTGGAAAATTCAAACCCCGGGGTCTCTCTTTCATCAGCGATAACCCGGTATATGTTTCGGCAGATAATACGAGCTTCAACCTTCATCGTAACTCAGCTGGACAAGCGATCGAGGAATTTATACGAGCTCAACATCTAAATGATAACTGGTCTAATTTCTATACCCGGACCACTTTGGACTCGAACTTTGCTAGAACTGATGGAGATACCTGGCGTCCCGCGGAAGTCATCGCCGACGGCATTACGATCCTCTCCGATAGCTTCATCAACGGTAGTATAGCTGAGGGGATCGATGCTGGCAATGTGACTAATCGCTCCTCCTATCGGACGCTCAACGCTCCTAATAGCGCCGATCTAGCCAATCGCCGTTGGGTCAGAGAGGATGGCTCGGTCTCCGCTGCTACAGATAACCCGATTCCCATCAAAATCTCCCGCAACGGCTATCCCCTCTACTGCGTCGTTCCAGATAGTAGTAGCAGTTTCCCTGACGTTACCACTAATGACGATAGGTTTCAATACTGTCGTCGCAACAATTACCAAGAACAACAGTATGGTCGCGAAAGAGATCCCCGTCCCATCGGCTTTAGTCCTACATCAGGCCGTCCATCGGCTAGTAATCGAACCTATGGCGATTTCACCAACAGCAAGGACCGCATAGATGTTGGTAACCATAACCGCGTCAACTTCACCATCGTCAGTGGTATAGTCCCCTCTCGTGCCCAACAATCCTACGGTGGGTTACACAACTTCCCTCGTTTTATTGAGAATTGGTCGGGCAAAAACCTATTTATATCTGGAGCGTTGATTCAACTGAACTTCTCTACCTACGCCACCGCTCCTTTTGACCAGGATAGCTGGGAACCAGACAATATGCCAAACGGGTACGAACATATTAACTATTATGCTCCTCCCAATCGACGTTGGGGTTACGATGTGGGGTTACAATACTCACCAGCCGGTCCTGTAGCTAGTCGCTTTATTTCGCCTAGTTCCACTCGTAGTGAGTTTTACCGTGAACCTCCCGTGGATGATCCCTATATCTGTCTGTTACGTAAAGCTCGTTACCCCGATGGTCGTAGCGCTGACATCGATTCTGACACCAGCAACTGTCCTTAACCCCTTTCCTTTGAACCCCTTTACTAACAACCATGCTGCGTTTAATTTACTTAAAAATTCTACTCAAAAAAAATACCAACTCTGGTATGTCTCTGATGGAGAGTCTGGTAGCCACTGTGATCATCTCCC
Source organism: uncultured Gloeocapsa sp. (assembly GCA_937930495.1). Taxonomy (GTDB): domain Bacteria; phylum Cyanobacteriota; class Cyanobacteriia; order Cyanobacteriales; family Gloeocapsaceae; genus Gloeocapsa. The sequence goes on along the minus strand of CALGKL010000225.1, from coordinate 5,770 downwards.
TGATGGTCGTGGTTTCTACTCCTCCCCTGATTCTAGCTATGGCGACGCGGATTCAAAACCGACGCGCGGAAACCGCCATGACCCTAGCTCAAAAAGAATTGGAACGTATTCGACTGATTGTTGATACTGGACTCTATGAAGATAATCTGTTACCTCCTATAGCGACGATTGGCGCGACACAGATTACTAACCCTAACCAAATCTCCCAAGCCGGTCCACCTAACACCGTTTGTGTTATTGGCGAGTCTGGTTGTACAATTACCAACTCTAACCAGGCTTGGTGGACTGATCCATCCAAAGAGTACTTTATCCAAACCTTTAGAACTACGGGAGTACAAGAAAATGTCAGTATTGACAGACGAGTTATTCCTCAAACGGTAGTCTTTCGTATGGGCATCAGGGTTTATTCTAAAGCTTCATTCGAAGATCTTGGCTCTTTACGCACAGAATCAGCTCCTATCTACCTCACCCGAGGTGCAGGGGAAAGAACTTTACTCGAAAGGAACGATGGTGAAAACATCTCCGCTAGACAACGTCAATTTCCTCTCGCCGTGATTTACGCTGACTTCTCCCGCGGTGATTTGATTGGCTCCCTTAGAAAATATCATGAATTTATTCCCCCTCCCTGATTGACGCTGACTTTTCCCGCGGTGATTTGATTGGCTCTGTTAGAAAATATTATGAATTTATAAATGATTATAGGTGATTAAGGTGAGAAACAGGCAGCTTTTTTGGTTACGATTATGGCGCCAATTATCGGGCAACTCGGGTTTTTCGATAGTAGAAAAAATGATTAGCTTGGTCATCGCCGGGATGATTACTACTGGTTTAATCAGTATGATGAACCAGTTTATTGAATCTGATAAACGGGAAGCCGCTTTTATAGCTACAGAAAAAGATACACAAATTGCCCTAGATTATATTACCGAAGACTTGCGCGAAGCAGTTTTTGTCTATGAAGAAATTACCCCCAGACTCAGGGACGCTTTACCAAATTTCAGCGCCATTGAGGGTTTAGGTGCTTCAGCCGAACCGATTCTCGTTTTTTGGAAAACCGAACCGATTGAAAATTTACACGCGCTTAATTGTACAATGGCTTTTGGGAGCGAATTATTACAACAAGAGGAATGTAGGTTGTTACTGATAAAAAGAAACACTTACACTCTGGTGGTCTATCTCCAAACTACCGAAGCAAGCGATCAATGGCTGGGGAAATCTCGCATCGTTCGTTATGCTTTGCCTAAATATAAGATTAATGGGGAGCAGGTAACTTTTACTACTGGTTTTGTCGATCCTGCTGTCTATAATAACTTTCTGACTTGGCCCTATGATAAAGACGGCGTTAACCGACAAACTCAACGACCAGACCCGGAGGTTTCTGATCAACCCAAACCGATGGTTTTAGCAGATTTCATCGATATTCCCAATCGCACCGAGTTTAGAAGCAGTAGTAACCAGAATTTACCTCCTAATCCCCCTACCTGTCCTAATAATTATGCTCGGGTTCCCGCAGATCCAGGCACTCACAATAGCTTCTTTGCTTGTGTCAGAAGTACCCAAGGAAGATTAGGTGCGAATCAGGATATTATCGTTTATCTGCGGGGTAACGCCGAAGGTAGAGACCGTTTGACTAAAACCGTAGATTTTATCCCTGTTGTCCAAGGTCAAGTAACCCTCAGAGGGGTTATCGATAAGTTTGGTAGATAATTATGAAAAATAATAATAATTCTGGTTTCTCTTTGGTTGAAATACTTGTTGGGGTAATTATTGCCTCTGTTGCTCTAGCCCTAAGTATCCCGAATATGACTTCTTTTTTATATCGTCAAAGGCTCAATACCGCTAATCGGGAAGTCTATCAAGCCATTCGCTCTACCCAAACCGAGTCTATGCGTCGTAAGGAAAACTGGCAAATTCTTTTTAGACAGAGTAATGGTTACCTGGAATGGGCTAAACACCATAGCTCCGTACCCTTGAATCAGGTTGCTTGGAATGAAATAGATCCTGATATCCAATTGGATCAAGATCATAGTACAAATAGGTCGACTGATCTTAATACAGGGGAATTTCTATGGTCTTTGGTTTTCGATCACAACGGGCATCTTAAATATGTAAATCCCCCTGCCAAAATCACCCTCCAACTCTCCAACAGAGTCGATAATAGCAATTATGCTAGACGCTGTGTGGTGATTGAAACTGTTATCGGCGCTATACGTGTGGAAAAGGACGAAAAATGTCTCTAGAGCAGGGCTATTATAACATAATGTAAAGAAAATGTCAAGATGAAGAAACACTAATGGCAAATGGGCAATTCGAAGGTAGAATAAGAAGTGACCAAAATCATAATCATGGAATTGAACTGTGCTGTCATTCCTAATCGCTGACTTTCGGATTATTTTTGAGAGAGATCCCGCTGCTCGCAACTGGTTAGAAGTGTTGTTGTGCTACCCAGGCTTGCACGCTCTTTGGTTTCACCGTCTCTCCCACTGGCTCAATAACAAGAAGATTCCCTTGATCCCTAGACTGATCTCCCATCTAGCTCGTTTACTCACAGGGATAGAAATACATCCAGGAGCGCAAATTGGCAAAGGCGTATTTATAGACCACGGTATGGGAGTAGTGATCGGAGAAACGGCGATCGTCGGGGATTATACCCTCATTTATCAGGGAGTAACCCTAGGTGGAACCGGGAAAGAAAGTGGTAAGCGTCATCCTACATTAGGTAACAATGTTGTAGTAGGTGCAGGAGCAAAGGTTCTCGGCAATCTGGTCATAGGGGATAATGTGCGCATTGGTGCAGGCTCTGTGGTCTTAAGAGATGTCCCTTCTGATTGTACCGTGGTGGGTATTCCCGGCCGCGTAGTCTATCGCTCCGGTGTCAAAATTAATCCTTTAGAACATGGTAATCTTCCTGACTCAGAAGCTACAATCATTCGTAGTTTGATAGATCGCATCGAGTCTTTAGAACAACAAGTGCAAGAATTAAAAAATACTCAACTTCTGGAAAAGTGTTACGCGGGTAAATTTTCCCTGGATATTTCTAGTCTTCCTGAGACAGAAATTAAACAATTTAGCGATGGCTCTGGTATCTAGAATTACTGATTACTCGCTTTAGGTCTTTGAGTAATATTTTTAGGATCTAAGGCGAGTTCCTGTGGGGTTAAAAAGAGATTAGAGTATTGGGAAAATAATCCCCATTCACCGCAAAATCTTCTGGCGGTTGTATTTGATTAGAATCTAAGTTTCTAACTCCATATAATGAACTTCCTGTTAATTCTGTCCCAATTAATGTGGCTTGATTTAAATTCGCCCAATTGAGGTTGGCGTTGGTTAGATTGGCTTCCCGCAGATTGACTTTTTCTAAGTTAGCACTGCTTAAAAAAGCTCCCTTTAAACAAGCAGATCTTAAGTTAGCGTAGGCAAGATTGGCTGTAGTTAATTTAGCATTTATTAATTGGGACTTAACCATAAAAGCTCCAGTTAAGTTAGCTTTAGTTAGATTAGCGTTATTTAGGTTTATTTCACTTAATTTAGCAAAACTGAGATTAGCTCTATTTAATTGTGCTCCTTCTAGATTTGATTTGGTTAAAAAAGCGCGACTAAAGTTAACTCCCGTTAAATTAGCGCCACTGAAATTAACGGCAATAAGCGCAATTTTACTTAAATCTGCTCCTGTTAAATCTACGCCAGAGAAATCTCTTTCTCCTTGTTCATAAAGTCTAAGTAAATGATTTATTTTCATGTCTGAGCAGACCTCCTAATTGAGAGATTGAGCTTAACATTCAATTTTATACCCGATAAAAGTCAATTGATATTGTTTAGGGATAACTATTTAAAAAGATTATTTTTTTGTTGTAAAAGTTAAAATAGCCCAAAAAAAATACCCCCTTTTCTGGGGGTAAGCGTCGGGTTAACTAGAATTTAGTAACGAGGACCACCGGGTTTGTGAACAATAAAACTAACGGTTTGACATTGTTTAATATTGTCAAAACCAATAACGCGAATATAGTAGTTAGGATACTCGGAACGACACTCACGAACTTCGTTGAGGACATCTTGAGCACTACGGGCTTCAAACAGAGGTAATTTCCAGAGTGTCCAGTGGTGGTCAGTAGGTTGTGGATTTTCTTCGAACTCAACCGCGGGGATATAACCCTGTTCTAGCATATATTCGATTTGTCGAACAATTTGTTGATCGGTCAGAGGGGGTAAATAGGATAGAGTTTCGTAATGGCGTTCTTTTGGTAATGTTTTCATGAGCAAAATCTTCCTGGTAAGTTGATAAATTTTAATCTGATTCGGGATACTTAGGGTCGGAAAATGTATCGCTATCAGGGGGGAGAGACTGAGTTAAACGCTCTAAAATTTGGCGACGGTTATTTAAACTAGACTCTTGGAGATTTTGACGTACCAAATCGGGGAGAAAATCGAGCACCTGTTCGGCTAAACTGTTTCTGACCTCCAGGATACGCATCACCAGGTCTTTATGTTCGAGCATCAGTCCCTCTATATAGGCTTCTCCGTCTTGGATTTTATTTCCCGAAGAATACTCGGTGAGCCAAAGCGCCATAGGAGGATTAGTTTCTGATAACTGGGCGATAATCGTTTTAACCGCTTGGTAAGTCAGATAACTTTGTAAAACTTTTGCTGTTTCAGTGGCGACTTGTTTTGGATACATTCAGCCCTACCTGTCCAAATGGACACAGAATATAGTTGTTAATTTTCAATTTTAAAACTAACAACTAGTTCGGGATTAGAGTGTATCTACTGCGTCAAACTCGAATTTAATTTCTTTCCACAGTTCGCAAGCTACTTTCAATTCAGGACACCAACGAGCTGCTTCTTTGATCACTTCGTTACCTTCGCGAGCGAGGTTACGACCTTCGTTACGAGCTTGGATACAAGCTTCTAGAGCAACACGGTTAGCGGTAGCACCAGGAGCATTACCCCAAGGGTGACCGAGAGTACCACCACCAAACTGTAAGCAAGAATCGTCACCGAATATTTCCACAAGAGCTGGCATATGCCAAACGTGAATACCACCAGAAGCAACTGGCATAACACCAGCCATGGAGGCCCAATCCTGGGTGAAGAAAATACCGCGAGAGCGATCTTCTTCTACGTAATCTTCGCGCATTTGGTCAACAAAGCCCATGGTGATACCGCGTTCACCTTCGAGTTTACCAACAACTGTACCAGAGTGTAGGTGGTCGCCTCCGGACATCCGTAAACATTTAGCTAGGACGCGGAAGTGAATACCGTGGTTTTTCTGACGGTCAATAACAGCGTGCATAGCGCGGTGAATGTGCATTAACACACCATTTCTCCGACACCATTTTGATAGGGTGGTATTGGCGGTGAAACCACCTGTTAAATAGTCGTGCATCAAAATGGGCATTTTCAGTTCTTTGACGAATTCAGCACGCTCGAGCATATCTTCACAATTACCCGCGGTAACGTTGAGGTAATGTCCTTTGATTTCGTTGGTTTCTGCTTGAGCTTTGTGTACTGCTTCGGCTACGAAGAGGAAGCGATCGCGCCAACGCATGAAAGGCTGAGAGTTAATATTTTCGTCGTCTTTGGTGAAGTCTAAGCCACCGCGTAAACATTCATATACAGCTCGACCGTAGTTTTTGGCGGAAAGACCTAATTTCGGTTTGATGGTGCAACCTAAAAGAGGACGACCGTATTTATTGAGGAGATCCCGTTCTACGGTGATACCATGGGGAGGTCCTTGGAAAGTTTTCAGATAAGCTACAGGGATGCGTAGGTC
>CALGKL010000224.1 GCA_937930495.1 uncultured Gloeocapsa sp. | reverse complement strand
GGTGGAATCGCCGCTTATAAAGTCTGTGAAGTGATTTCTACCCTCTTTCAACAGGGTGCAGAAGTTCGGGTCATTCTGACTCAATCTGCGCTACAATTTATTACACCAGTTACGGTGGCTACCCTGAGTCGTCATCAAGCTTATACCGATGCCGACTTTTGGCAACCTCACCAACCTCGTCCTCTCCATATTAGCCTAGGGGAATGGGCTGAGATCTTGGTGATTGCTCCTTTAACAGCGAATACGTTAGCTAAATTAACTCACGGTTTGGCCGATAATTTACTTACTAATACGGTTTTAGCCTCTAGCTGTCCCATTTTAGTAGCTCCAGCGATGAATACGGAAATGTGGGAACAAGCAACGGTGCAAAATAATTGGCGACAATTGCAAACCCTCCCCCGTTATCACACTGTTGGACCAAATGCAGGGTTATTAGCTTGCGATCGCCGCGGAACTGGTCGTATGGCTGAACCTAGCCAGATTATCAACTCAGTTCAATCTCTCCTTTATACCCAGGGTAAACGAGATTTACAGGGAAAATCAATTTTGATTAGCGCCGGAGGAACAAGGGAACATCTCGATCCCGTACGCTTTTTGGGTAACCCCTCCACCGGTAAAATGGGTATAGCCTTAGCTCAAGCTGCACATTCTCGCGGTGCTAGGGTAACCCTAGTTCATGGTCCTATCGCCCCTGAATTATTAGCTTTACTTCCGGAGCTACCCAGATTTGCCGTAGTCAGTGCAACCGAGATGCGCGATCGCCTGGTTACCCTTTTCCCCGGACAGGATTGGTTAATTATGTCAGCAGCTGTAGGAGATGTCCAACCCGTTAATTATTCTCCTGTGAAACTCCCGAAACAGTCTCTCCCTGAAAACTTAGCTTTACAACCCATACCAGACATTCTCTGGGAATTAGCCCAAGTCAAACAACCCCATCAACTTTTAATCGGTTTTGCCGCCCAAACCGGAGACATTATCTCACCTGCTTTAGCTAAGTTACAGGGCAAGAATTTAGATATCATTGTCGCTAATCCTGTGGATAGGATTAATGCTGGGTTCGCTACCGATACCAATCAAGGTGTCTTTTTAGACAGTCAAGGAAGACAAAAAAGCCTCCCCTGTTGTAGCAAATTAGAGTTGTCTCATTATCTTTTCGATTTTATTGGTGGATATAATCCCCGATTTCCCTAAAGTCTTTTTGCTTCCAAGGTTTGCGGAAGTACTAAATCTTCACTGAATTTAAAATCTGAAAACTCTAACTCCCAACCATTAGCTAAAGTCACAACAGTTCCCTCCCTAGTTTCAGTAGAGTTAACCACTTCTTCTTCTAAATCTTTTTTGGCAACATAAACGATTAAATGTCCTGCTTTGTTGCGTCTTAACATTACCTTCATGGTTAAATTTCCTCTTCTGTAACTGATTCTAACTCTTTACTACGACAGCCAATCACAAGATTACTCTCGAGAAAATGCACCCCATAGATATAATAACTTTGTAGATAAGTACCAATACTAACTACATAACCAATTTCTCCCTTTTTAGCCAGAGTCACACCGATATCCTTACCTGGAAAAGTTCCATCATTGCGGATCATTTTACGTAATCTGACCTTTTCTTCCATCGCAAAGATGGGGGGGTCATTTAATTCGATTGGATCAACTCTAATTAACCCCATGAGCAATTTCTCTCCTTGATTTGACTATATTAATTAGCTCATCCGTAGTTAAACCACGTTTGAGTTGGGTTGATAAATCTTTGACTTCTGCTAAAACCTGCTGAGTTTCTTCTGATGTTAAAAAAATACCTAACTCCTTTAAGATTTTAACAATCCCGTGTCTTCCCGAATGTTTACCAAGAACAACTCGTCTTTCTCTTCCCACCTCTTGAGGATCAAATAACTCATAGGTGTAGGGATTTTGCAGAATACCATGGACATGAATACCCGATTCATGAGCGAAAGCATTCTCCCCGACGATCGCCTTCCAGGGAGGAACAAAGCTACCCGAAGCCCGAGCTACCATTTGGGATAACTCTGGAAATCTACGCACATTGATCCCCAAATCAATCTGATAAATCTGCTTGAGAGCCATAATTACCTCTTCTAGAGCAGCATTTCCCGCTCTCTCTCCCAGACCATTGACAGTAGTATTCACCGAAGTTGCACCAGCTCTTATTCCTGCTAAAGCATTAGCAGTGGCTAACCCTAAATCATTATGGGTGTGCATTTCTACCGGAATATCTAGCCAACTTACCAGATAACTTACTCTTTCGGTGATCATCATCGGGTCGAGTATTCCCACGGTATCACAGAAACGGAAACGACTTGCCCCCCAATTTTGAGCAGCTAAAGCCATATCTAAAAGAAAACTAGGATCAGCGCGGGAAGAATCCTCACCCCCTACTGCTACGTATAAACCTCGATCGAGAGCAAAATTAATCGTATCCCGTAAACTTTTCCAGACTAAATCATAATTACCTTGAAACTTAGCTTTGATTTGAATATCTGAAACAGGGATAGAGATGTGGACTCTTTGGAGACCACATTTTATTGATGCTTCGATATCCGAGCGCTTCGCCCGATTCCAACCGATTAAATCTGTGCTCAAACCCAATTGGGTTATCGCTAAAATCGCCTCAGCCTCCTCACTTCCCATCGCCGGAATACCCACCTCTAACTCATGAATCCCGATCGCATCCATAAAACGAGCTAAAGCGATTTTTTCTGCTTTACTAAAAGCTACTCCCGCTGCTTGTTCACCATCTCGCAAAGTCGTATCATTAATCCGAATTTGACTCATGGGGTTAACTCCCTAACTGTTTGTTCTAGTTTGGCGATCCGATCCATTAATAAACCCACCACCGTAGCCTCCACATCTGGTAACTTTCCATGTTCTAGAGGACAACCTTGACCAGTGGGAGAGATAATCCGACCCGGTATCCCCACCACAGTACAACCATTGGGTACATTTCTGAGGACCACCGAACCCGCACCAATGCGCACCCGATCACCAATTTGGATATTACCGAGGACCTTAGCTCCCGCGCCTACTACCACTTGTTCACCGAGGGTAGGATGTCGTTTACCAGTTTCTTTACCAGTTCCTCCGAGAGTCACGTTTTGATAAATTAAACAATAGTTACCAATAATTGCGGTTTCTCCGATGACTACTCCCATACCGTGGTCTTTAAATACACCTTTACCGATGATTGCACCGGGATGAATTTCAATCCCGGTTAAAAACCGAGCTAGATGAGAGATAAAGCGAGGTAAAAAAGCTACCTGCTTGTTATACAACCAATGAGCTAGACGATGAAATAAGAGAGCGTGGAAACCAGGATAACAGAATATAACCTCAAGCTGATTACGAGCGGCTGGATCTCGCTCAAAGATGATTTGAAAATCAGCAGCGATGGTTTCTAGCCATTGACTACTAGTAAAAGCGGCAATGATTTTCGTTAAATATCCCGTTTGATTATTTTTAAGACTAATAGATTCTTGCATTGAATTCGATAAACAGAATCAATAAATCGATATTCTATTGCTTATAACAAGTTCTCTAAATTGAGCTGAGCCACAACTCTAGGTCAAACTCATCGAAATTCATTTAGCTTCTACTCATTAACCACTTTTTCAGTGTGGGTAACTCTTAGAGACATCTCCAGAAAAATTTTAGGGGTAGGGGGACGATTATTTGTGGGCTAGGGAATGAGTATTTCTGGGGTGAGGTATCAGTATTTATCTACTCAACTCTATGCTAATCCCAGACAGGGTTTCAGCTTAATTTATCCCCTATTCATTGAGCAATCATTGACAAGTGAAAATAAAATAGCTCAAATCCTTATCAGTTAAACTTTTCAACCTAATTACCCCTACTATTTTTGAGTGAGTACAATTTTCTTTGACAACAATCTGTTAAATTAGATACATAAATTGAATTTCGTGAGAGCTTTGGAGAAGTAAACCTAGTTGAGGACATGTGGATAACTTCTCCATTTTCCCCCACTGAGTGCAATCAAGGTAGTAGAATTACCCTAGGGGAAAACCCTACCGAATCCCCAGAGTATCTAGCATTGAGCTTGAGTGCAAAAATAGAGGTTGTTAACGAGTAAAATACCTAAGCCTAAGCTCAAAAATACTTGTTCCCTGTACCAAAAAAGATTTGATTATTTTCTTAAACATTTACTCAGTCAGGGTTTCAGAAATTAAGTACAACCTAGATGAGTACAATAATTTGAACTCAACCCCTCGGCACAGTCGGTAAAAAACCGGATGATATAACTGCTATAACGAAATCAACAAACCTCTCAGTCATCACTGCTCACGGAATTCAATAAACAATAAGATGACCAGCACAATCATACCAACAACAACATCTAGTAAAAATTGTGGTTGCAGTAGCACCACTAAAACAGGAACAACCCCTAGTATGGAGCAAAGAACACTAGAGCGGATTGAAAAACATCCCTGCTATAGTGAAGAGGCACATCATCATTATGCCAGGATGCACGTTGCTGTCGCTCCTGCTTGTAATATTCAATGTAACTATTGCAATCGCAAGTATGACTGTGCTAACGAAAGCCGTCCAGGAGTAGTTAGCGAAGTCCTCAAACCAGAGGAAGCAGCTCATAAAGTTCTAGTTATCGCCGGTAAAATCCCCCAATTGACCGTACTAGGAATAGCCGGACCCGGAGATCCTCTCGCCAATCCTAAACAAACATTTCGTACCTTTGAACTAATCGCCGAGAAAGCACCGGATCTCAAACTGTGTTTATCCACCAACGGGTTAATGTTACCAGATTATATAGACAAGATCAAAGAATTAAACGTTGATCACGTCACCCTAACTATTAATATGGTTGACCCAGCTATTGGCGAGAAGATCTACCCCTGGGTACGTTGGCGCAATCGCCGTTACAAAGGAATTGAAGGAGTTAAAATTCTCCACGAGCGTCAAATGGAAAGTTTAGACTTGCTCAGAGAAGCAGATATTCTCTGTAAAGTTAACTCGGTCATGATTCCTGGAATCAACGACGAACACCTAGTCGAAGTTAACGCAGTAATTCGCTCCAAAGGTGCATTTATACACAATATCATGCCCTTGATTAGCGCTCCCGAACACGGTACATACTTTGGTTTAAATGGACAAAGAGGACCGACACCAAAAGAACTCAAGTCCGTTCAAGATCAATGTTCCGGTAACATGAAAATCATGCGTCACTGTCGTCAATGTCGCGCTGATGCGGTCGGTTTACTCGGTGAGGATCGCTCCCAAGAATTTACTAAAGATAAATTTATGGAGATGAATCCAGAGTATGATCTCCAAAAACGCCAAGAAGTCCAGGCTAACATCAAAAAAACCCAAGAAAAACAGTTAGTCGAAAGAGCAATTCAAGTGGCTAAAGTTGCAGGACCTAAAATTCTCGTCGCTGTAGCTACCAAAGGACAAAGAATCGTTAATCAACATTTTGGTCACGCTAAAGAATTCCAAATCTATGAAGTAGATGGAATCGATGTTAAATTCGTCGGACATCGCAAGATAGATCACTATTGTCAAAGTGGTTACGGTGAAGAAGCAACCCTAGAAGCGATTATCCAGACTATCTCGGACTGTCAAGCAGTTCTCTCAGCCAAAATAGGACCTTGTCCTCAAGAAAGACTGCGCCAAGCAGGAATACAACCGGTAGAAGGATACGACCTCATCGATAAAATCGCCTTAGACTTCTATGAAAGTTATCTCACAAACCTAGTTGGTAATGGTTAAACGACTATGTCTTACTATATTACAAAAAATTGTATTCAGTGTCATCGTTGTCAGTCATCATGTCCCACGGGTGCAATCAAAACCAACCAACAAGGAGTATATATAGACTCCTCCCTTTGTAACAACTGTACAGGCTTTTATGGTACTCCTCAATGTGCCTCCGTCTGTCCCACCAATCAAGGATGTCTTCCCTTGCGCACCAATAGCGATTATTGGGAATCATGGTTCTCTCGTTATGACAGTTTGGTGCAAAACCTCAAAAACCGACAAAAACAATTGTATTGGCGAAATTGGTTTGATTTCTACGCCGAAAAACTATCTAATCTGATTGTTACTCAACACTAACTACTATCATGAGAGACTGTATTTATCTAGACAATAACGCAACTACTAGAATCGATGAAGAAGTTCTCGCAGCTATGTTGCCTTATCTTACCCTCTACTATGGCAACCCCTCTAGTATGCACAGCTTCGGCGGACAAGTGGGTAAAGCTATCCAAACTGCTAGAGAACAAGTTGCATCTCTTTTAGGTGCTCAAAGTCCTGCTGAAATCGTTTTCACTAGTTGCGGGACAGAGGGAGATAATGCAGCTATTCGCGCCGCTTTAACGGCTCAGCCCGAGAAAAAACACATCATCACCACAGAGGTAGAACATCCAGCGGTACTGAATCTCTGTAAAAACTTAGAAAAACAAGGGTATAGCGTTACTTATCTTTCCGTCAATACTCAAGGTCAGTTAGATTTAAGCGAACTTGAAGCCTCCCTCACGGGTAATACCGCTTTAGTAACGGTGATGTATGCTAACAACGAAACTGGTGTAGTCTTCCCCATTGAACAAATTGGCGCAATGGTCAAAGAATACGGCGCACTCTTTCATGTAGACGCAGTGCAAGCAGTGGGTAAACTCCCTCTGAATATGGCAAAAAGTACCATCGATATGTTGACCCTCTCCGGTCACAAATTACACGCTCCCAAGGGGATAGGTGCTTTATACGTTCGCCGTGGGACTCGTTTCCGTCCTTTATTAATAGGTGGACATCAAGAAAGGGGACGTCGCGCAGGAACGGAAAATGCTCCGGGAATGATCGCCTTGGGTAAAGCTTGTGAATTAGCTGAAGATCATCTGATTAATGTTGGAGAGGAACAACAGTTACGGGATTATTTGGAGCAATCCATACTTGCTACTATTCCTGATACCGTAGTTAATGGTCATCCCCGAGAACGGTTACCAAATACTAGCAATATCGGATTTAAGTATATCGAGGGAGAAGCGATCCTACTTTCTCTAGATCAATTCGGCATATGTGCATCTTCTGGCTCTGCTTGTACTTCTGGATCTTTAGAACCCTCTCACGTACTAAGGGCCATGGGCTTACCATACAGTGTCTTACACGGTTCAATTCGTTTTAGTCTCTC
>CALGKL010000223.1 GCA_937930495.1 uncultured Gloeocapsa sp. | reverse complement strand
GCTAGTTTGAGGTTAAAGTGACGGCGATCGCTTTTATTCCCCTTTGGAGTAACTTTAAACCCTTTCCCAAAAGGTCGAAACATCACTTGCATAACTGTTGTCGCTAAAGGAAAAGCTAAGACTAACCCATATACTCCCGATAAAATAGCCGATCGAGACCGAAAATTTAACCAAGAAAATAGGGTGATTTGAGTCAAATAATAGGGTAAAAAGAAGTAAATTATTTCCCCTGGATTAGCTTTAACAGGAATAATACCTAACAAAGCGTATAGCAGCGGCATCACTAAGAAAAATACAGTAGCAATACTGCCGAACCAATGTAATAAACCATCCAAATGAGCTAATCTTTGTCTCCAGGTTAAACCAGGAATCGTTAAAGGATTACTCCCAATAAAAAACCCTTGTAAAGTTCCTCTCGCCCACCGTAATCTTTGTGTAGCGTGAGCTGCTATGTTCTCCGCTGCTAACCCCGCACTTAATTTTTCATCTAGATAAATCAAATGATAACCTTGAGCTGATAAACGAATCCCTGTATAATAATCCTCACTCAAAGAGTCAGTAACAAAACCCCCAATCTCTTCTAAAGCCGAACGTCTGACCACAAAAGAAGTCCCAGAACAAACCACACTACCAGCTGCATCTTTGATGGGTTGTAAATGTCGATAAAAAACCTCTTCTTCAGGGGTCAAAATCTCTTCTAAACCCAAATTGCGCGCGATTGGGTCTATATTATAAAAGCTTTGGGGAGTTTGAACTAAAGCTACTTTCTCATTCTGAAAAAACCCTAAAGTTCTTTGTAAAAAATTCCGCGTTGGCACAAAATCAGCATCAAAAACAACAATAAATTCACCCTGAGTTTGGACAATAGCGTTATTTAAATTACCCGCTTTAGCATAAGAATTATCATCACGAGTTAAATACTGACAACCTAATTCTTGGGCTAATTTGGCTACCTCACTTCTTCTGGTATCGTCGAGGAGATATATGGTTTTCTTAGGATAATCTAACGCTTGACAACCGATAACTGTACGTTTGAGAATAAATTCCGGTTCGTTATAGGTGGGAATAAAAATATCTACACTAGGTTGAAAACTACCTTCCCTAACGGCGATCGCCAATCTATCCGCTTCCTCTTGGCGATTGGTTATTTTCAACATCAAAAACAACTGTAAAAGACTAGTTAATAGAACAAAAAGTTCGACTAAATATAAAGCTACACTAAATATCCCATTGAGAGGATCACTAAAATTTAGGGTAGATAGCGATCGCCATAATAAATAACGAATCCCTAAAGCTAGTAAAATAGAAACAACCACTACTCTCGACCAATTCTGGGGTTGAGGTGAAACCTTGGTTATCCCTAAAGCAATTAAAAAAAACCCTAACGCTGGAAAGAATAAAACTCTACGCAGCATCATTGGACCTTCTAACCACAAAGGGGAATTATATCGCCATTTTCCCCAAAACAGCTCAATTAACTGAAGATTACGCCACCCTGTTAACCCCAAAATAATTATTAGAGTTAGCAATAAAATTGCTATCAATAATACTATATTATTAACCGGTTGGGACTTGATTCTTCGAAAATATTGAGGTTTCATTAGCTAATCCAATTAAACACTACTATAGATAGGTATAGCAATCTTTGTGAAAAATTAGCGGCAATTTTCCTCTGATGGGCTTTATTTCTGGTGTGCTTGTTGATTCGTCAAACACCCTAATCATCAGCACACCGTAAATTTTTTCAGATAAACACTCAGTACTTACTCATTTAGATTCAGAAGTTTGAGTTTAACTTGAATTTTGACAATTTTAAGCCTATGATGAAATATAGTAGCTTTTTTTAACCATAAAAAGTTATTAAATTTTAGCTTTGTTGGTTGAATAGTCATGAAAAAATAACTATGGAAAAAGCCCTAGGTACAGTTATCCAAGGTTCCTTGAGTCAAGGTTTAGAAGTCAGATTAAATCCTGATATATCTGTAGAAGATATGCGAGTAGGCAAATTTTTAGTCGTCCAAGGGGTCCGTTCTCGCTTTTTTTGTCTTCTTACCGATGTTTGTTTAGGAACATCTAACCCACGTATTACCGCTAATCCACCTAATCCCAATGATACCCTCCTCCAGCAGATTTTAGCAGGTAGTGGTACCTATGGTACCATTGAACTCTCCCCGATGCTAATGTTAACCCAAAGGGAGGACACAACAGAATTACCTCCATCCAAGACAGTCAACGATACCAGTTTAGCTTCCTTTACGCCCCAGACCAATAGTAATCTCCAACTGCTGCCCGTTAAGACTATTCCCAGTCATTTTAGTCAAGTTTACGATGCTAGTGAACAAGATTTTCGTCTCGTTTTTGGTTGGGAAGACGATCCAATACATTGTAACTTTGCTATTGGTCAACCCCTAGATATGGACGTTCCCGTCTGTCTTGATTTAGAACGTTTTGTCGAACGTAGTAACGGTGTTTTTGGTAAATCAGGTACGGGTAAATCTTTTCTGACACGTTTATTGATTTCTGGGATTATTCGCAAACAAGCAGCCGTAAATCTGATGTTTGACATGCACTCAGAATACGGTTGGGAAGCAATCAACGAAGGTAAACAATTTAGTACCGTTAAAGGATTGCGTCAACTATTTCCAGGACAAGTAGAAATCTATACCTTAGATCCTGATTCTACTAGACGTCGTGGTGTTAAAGACGCCCAAGAATTATTTCTCAGTTTAGATCAGATTGAAATTGAAGATCTTCGGTTAGTTAGTTATGAATTGGGATTGTCTGAAGCGAGTTTAGACAATGCTAATATTCTCCAAGCCGAATTTGGTCAATCCTGGATTAGTCAGTTATTGAATATGACTAATGAAGATATCCAGATATTTTGTGATCAAAAACAAGGTCATAAAGGTTCAATTATGGCTTTACAACGCAAATTGACCCGTTTAAGTAATCTTAAATATCTTAAGTCGGTTTGTCCACACAATTATATCAAAAGGATATTAGAATCAATCGACGCGGGTAAACACGTGGTCATAGAATTTGGGTCTCAGTCTAATCTGCTTTCCTACATGTTAGCAACCAATATGATCACCCGTCGGATTCATAAAGCTTACGTGGAAAAAGCCGAAAAATTCCTTCAGTCTAAAAAGATAACCGATCGCCCTAGACAATTGGTAATTACCATTGAAGAAGCCCATCGCTTTTTAGACCCTAGTGTTGTCCATCAGACTATCTTTGGGACGATCGCTCGGGAAATGCGCAAATATTTTGTTACCCTCTTAATTGTAGATCAGCGTCCTTCGGGTATCGATCACGAAGTAATGTCTCAGATTGGTACAAGGATCACATGTTTACTCAACGATGACAAAGATATTGACGCTATTTTTACAGGTGTTTCCGGTGGTCAAAATTTACGCTCTGTTTTAGCTAAATTGGATTCTAAACAACAAGCCTTAATCCTAGGTCACGCTGTACCTATGCCAGTGGTCGTCAGAACTCGACCCTACGATCAAAAATTCTACACCGAAATTGGCGAGACTATCTGGCAGGAACTATCTGATGAGCAAGTTTTCGCCGCGGCTCAAAATGCTCTCAATGATTTAGAATTTTAGTATTTACATCCCATCTAATTACGGCTATCTCTCTAGACTTGAGCCAAATATTAAGTCATTATAGTAATAGTCAAGAATAAA
Organism: uncultured Gloeocapsa sp.; assembly: GCA_937930495.1. GTDB lineage: Bacteria > Cyanobacteriota > Cyanobacteriia > Cyanobacteriales > Gloeocapsaceae > Gloeocapsa. The sequence goes on along the minus strand of CALGKL010000223.1, from coordinate 5,426 downwards.
AAAAAAATCAGTTAAGTTAGTTATTATTCATTGAACTTTTTTGGGTTTGCTGACGTCTATTACCTTAGTTAACATCTACTGAGCCAGAACAAAGTCAGGACGACTTCATCTTTATAGTAATTCCCATATCTATAGAGTTAGTTAGAACTAGGCAAACAACCATCTCAAAAGGAGTCAACAACAGAGCAATGCCCACTGCCAAAGACACAATTACCACTACAAATAAACCACTATTCTCGGCAGATATGGTTCGTACTTATCTCCACGAGATTGGTAGAGTGCCCTTGCTGACACCAGAACAAGAAATAAACTATGGTAAGCAAGTGCAGAAAATGATGAGTTTGAGGGAAATAAAAGAAGAACTCCAGAAAAAATTGGGTAGAGAAGTAACCGTAGAAGAATGGGCTCAAAAAGCCCAAATGGAAGTAGAAGAGTTAAAAAAAGCTCTCGAAAAAGGGGAAAGAGCTAAGCGCAAAATGATTGAAGCTAATCTGCGTCTAGTCGTAGCGATCGCCAAAAAATACCAGAAACGAAACATGGAATTTTTAGATCTAATCCAGGAAGGAAGTCTAGGATTAGAAAGAGGAGTAGAAAAATTTGATCCCACCAAAGGGTTTAAATTTTCCACCTACGCTTACTGGTGGATTCGTCAAGCCATAACCAGAGCGATCGCTCAACAAGGTCGGACGATTCGACTACCTATTCATATTACCGAAAAACTCAACAAAATCAAACGGACCCAACGAGAATTATCTCAAAGACTAGGACGTAATCCTACCCCAAGTGAAATAGCCCAGGAATTGGAATTACACCCCTCCCAAATTCGGGAGTATCTGAGTGTAGCCCGTCAACCCGTTTCCCTAGACGTCAGAGTAGGAGACAATCAAGACACCGAACTTTCCGAACTATTAGAGGATGATAACGTCTCTCCTGAGCAATTTATCACCCAAGAGTTATTACGCCAAGATTTACGGAATTTACTAGACGAACTAACCCCCCAACAAAAAGCCGTAATTAGTTTACGCTTCGGGTTAGAAGACGGTAAAGAGTTATCCTTAGCCAAAATCGGCAAAAAACTCGATCTCAGTCGCGAAAGAGTGCGTCAACTAGAGCATCAAGCTTTAGCTCATCTACGCAAGCGTCGGGAGAATATCGAGGAATACATTGTCGCTAGTTAGAATTAAATCCCCGTAATCGAAAAGCGGGGATTGAATTTTTTTTAGCGATTGCCAATCGAGCAACATAAGTTAAAATCAAGGAAATCCTTGATCCTAGTTATCATCAATGCCAGAAAAAATGCCCTTGGAGCAGAGACCAATAACAGACGATTTAGACAAACTCTTACAAATACTACCTAATGTAATCGCTGACAACCTTAAACAACACCCTCAAAAAAACGAACTAGTAGAAGTAGTCATGGACTTAGGAAGACTACCAGAAGCTCGTTTTCCAGGAGGAAGTATAGACTTGAGCAATGAACCGATAACCAAAGAAGATTTAGCCCAATCCATAGCCAAAGTAGGTCATTTTAGCGGTGATAATCGAGCCGGGATCGAAAGAACACTACATCGAATTAGTGCCATGCGCAACCGGAGCGGGGAGATTATCGGCTTAACCTGTCGGATTGGGCGGGCTATTTTCGGGACGATCGCCATGATTCGAGAACTAGTGGAAAGTGAGAAATCAATATTATTATTGGGAAGACCTGGAGTGGGGAAAACCACAGCGCTCAGAGAAATTGCCCGAGTCTTAGCCGATGACTTACACAAAAGAGTAGTGATTATCGACACCTCCAACGAAATAGCAGGGGATGGAGACATACCCCATCCCGCCATCGGTCGTGCCCGTCGTATGCAAGTAGCCAGACCAGAACTACAGCATCAAGTAATGATTGAGGCCGTAGAAAACCATACCCCCGAAGTGATCATTATCGATGAGATTGGTACAGAATTAGAAGCCCTAGCCGCTCGCACCATCGCTGAAAGAGGAGTCCAATTAGTCGGTACAGCTCACGGTAACCGTTTAGAAAATCTAATCAAAAACCCCACCCTCTCCGACCTGGTAGGTGGAATTCAAGCCGTTACCCTTGGGGATGACGAAGCTAGACGCCGTAACTCCCAAAAAACCGTCTTAGAGCGTAAAGCTCCCCCAACCTTTACCATCGCCATCGAAATGCTGGAAAAACAAAAGTGGGTAGTACATCAAGACGTAGCCCAAACCGTAGATGCTTTATTACGAGGTTATGCAATTCCCGTAGAAGTGAGAACGGTTAATTCACAAGGGGAGATCGAAATTAGCCAAGAAACACCTCGCGTCTCAACAGAGGTTACACCAGTGCCAACCAACCTACGGGAAATCCCCAACAAACCCACAGGGTGGCGAGCCTCAGGAAGAATGACTCCCATTACTGACCAAGGTGATTCACCCCTAGATACCCTGATTGACCAATCCTGGCAACAAAAAGAACCAGAAACAGATAAAATCCGTGTACCAGGACCTAGTGGCGAAGATTGGCCAGTTTATCTCTATCCCTATGGTATTGCTCGTTCTCAACTTGAGCAAATCATTGAGATCTTAAATTTACCTATTGTTTTAACCAAAGATTTTGAAAGTGCTGACGCCGTTTTAGCTTTACGTTCCCAAATTAAAAATAATAATAAACTTCGTCAAATGGCCAAAAGTTTTCAAATACCCATCTATGGGGTTAAATCCAACAGTATTCCCCAGATTAGCTACGGTTTAAAACAATTACTCCATCAAGATGACTCACCCACCCCAGAAACCATAGATTTAAATATCCTCGCCCAAGGAGGTAGTGATGACGAAATCGAAGCCCTAGAAGAAGCTAGATTAGCAGTAGAACAGATTGTAATTCCACGTAAACAATCGGTAGAACTACTCCCCCGTTCGGCTAAAGTACGGAAAATGCAACACGAACTAGTAGAACATTATAGGTTACAATCGGATAGCTTTGGAGAAGAACCTAATCGTCGTTTACGGATTTATCCGGCTTAACTAAATTAGCAATAATCGCCAAAATTTGATAGCCTAGGCTAATAGCTTTGGGAATGGAAAAAAGACAGTGGATATAATCATAGGTCGGGGTAAAACCGCAAGAAGAGCATACGGAATCGATGAAATCGCCCTTGCCCCGGGGACGCGTACTCTAGATCCAAGTTTAGCAGATACTTCCTGGCAACTAGGAAATATTACTAGAGAAATTCCGATTATCGCTAGCGCTATGGATAGTGTAGTTGACGTGAAAATGGCCGCTACACTCTCCCAGTTAGGAGCATTAGGCGTCCTTAACCTAGAAGGAATACAAACTCGTTATCAAGATCCCGAACCGATTCTAGAGCGGATTGCTTCTGTGGGTAAAACCGAGTTCGTAGAACTAATGCAGGAATTATACGCAGAACCCATTAAAGAAGAGTTAATTACACAAAGAATCAAAGAAATAAAAGATAACGGGGGTATTGCAGCGGTTAGCTTGACTCCAGCAGGAGCACAAAAATTCGCTACCACCATCAAAGCAGCAGCACCAGATTTGGTCTTTGTTCAAGCAACCGTAGTCTCAACAGATCATCTCGCTCCAGATACTTTTACTCCTTTAGACTTGGCCGAATTCTGTCAGTCAATGCCTATGCCTGTAATCTTAGGTAACTGTGTTACCTACGAAGTAGCCCTCAGTCTTATGGAAGCAGGAGCAGCAGGAATCTTAGTAGGCATAGGTCCAGGAGCAGCTTGTACCTCCAGAGGGGTTCTCGGAATTGGCGTGCCTCAAGCAACAGCGATCGCCGATTGCGCGGCGGCTAGAGATAAATTCCGGCAAAACACGGATAAATACGTACCCATCATCGCCGATGGAGGTATTATTACCGGTGGTGATATCTGTAAATGTATCGCCTGTGGCGCCGATGCAGTGATGATCGGTTCTCCTATTGCTAGGGCTAAAGAAGCACCAGGAAGGGAATATCACTGGGGAATGGCCACCCCTAGTCCCGTTTTACCTAGGGGAACTCGCATCAACGTCGGCACAACCGGAACAATTAAAGAGATCCTAGTCGGTCCGGCTAGACTAGATGATGGTACTCACAACCTTTTAGGAGCTCTCAAAACCAGTATGGGTACATTGGGCGCTAAAAACTTGCAAGAAATGCAGCAAGTAGAAGTAGTGATCGCTCCTTCTCTGTTGACCGAGGGTAAAGTCTATCAAAAAGCCCAACAATTAGGAATGGGTAAATAACCTCTAAAACCTCTGACCATGCTCTAATAGGGCATGGTAAAATTTTAATAGTCTATTTAGTCAGATAACTAATGCCAACCGCCAGCGAAAACTCAGAAAATCAAGTTAAACTACCCCGCACAAGTGAATCAGAGTTACTCAAAAAAATTCGCCATACTAGCTCCCACGTAATGGCTATGGCGGTGCAGAAGTTGTTTCCTCAAGCCCAAGTAACCATCGGTCCTTGGACAGAAATGGGCTTTTACTACGATTTTGACCTACCCCAACCCCTCACCGAAGCCGATCTCAAAGCCATTAAAAAAGAAATGGTCAAGATCATCAATCAGAAATTACCCGTAATTAGAGAAGAAGTTTCTCGCGCTGAAGCCCAAAAACGAATCCAAGAGATTAACGAACCCTATAAATTAGAAATTCTCGAAAGCATTCAAGAACCAATTACCATCTATCATCTCGGTGATCAGTGGTGGGATTTGTGCGCCGGACCTCACCTAGAAAACACCAGCGAATTAAACCCCAAAGCCATAGATTTAGAAAGCGTCGCTGGTGCTTATTGGCGCGGTGACTCCAGCAAAGCTCAGCTACAAAGAGTCTATGGTACAGCTTGGGAAACCACCGAACAACTAATAGAATACAAACGTCGTAAAGAAGAAGCCTTAAAACGAGACCACCGTAAATTAGGCAAAGAATTAGGCTTATTTATCTTCGCTGACCCCGTCGGACCTGGATTACCTCTGTGGACACCTAAGGGGACAATACTGCGCTCCCTCCTGGAAGATTTTCTTAAACAAGAACAACTAAAACGGGGTTATCTACCGGTGGTTACTCCCCATATCGCTAGAGTGGATCTCTTTAAAACCTCAGGACATTGGCAAAAATATAAAGAAGATATGTTCCCGATGATGGCCGAATCCCCCCAAGAAGCCGAGTTGGAACAGGGTTTCGTCCTCAAACCAATGAATTGTCCCTTTCATATTCAAATCTATAAAAGCGAGTTGAGATCCTATCGCGATTTACCTATGCGTCTAGCCGAATTTGGGACGGTTTATCGTTATGAACAATCCGGAGAATTAGGAGGATTAACTAGAGTCCGCGGTTTTACCGTAGATGATTCCCATCTGTTCGTTAATCCTACCCAATTAGATACCGAGTTCCTCAATGTGGTAGATTTAATCCTCAGCGT
>CALGKL010000222.1 GCA_937930495.1 uncultured Gloeocapsa sp. | reverse complement strand
CATTCCCTCTGGACACAAATACGCAATAAAATCGACGACAACACAGGTTCAGCGGAGGTTTTTTGGACCGATGTTTGTATCCCTAGAGATACTATTCTCTATTTTCCCTGGGGTTATAATCCTCTCATCAATAATTCCATCACCCCTGAAGAACATCAAAAATTAATAGAGGTTTTAACCGGTTTAATCCAAGTTGGTGGACAAGCTAACGTAGGTCGAGGTTGGGTACAAGCTTGGGTTAATAACAATTCTCACCCTCAACCTCAAATCAACCAAGTAGCGGTAGAAGTTTAACCCATGTCGAAAAAAAATACATATAACCACTCTAATCCACAACAACCCAAGCAAGGAGCTAACATGGTTCAACCACAACGATTAAACCAACCACCCCAAAGACCAGACAATACAGTACAAAGAGAATCTCTTGGTATAACTCCAGAAGCCATCAGTCTCACCGCCCACAAACACATTAAAACATACTTAGCCGAACAAAACCAGACACAATTAAATCAAGAAGAACTCAACGCCGTACTCCGACTCTCCCAACACCTACGGGTATTTGGTTTACTCTCAGCAGTGGGTTATATCAATCAAACCAAGGCTGAGGAGGGAAAAGTACGCCAACGTACAGTACCCGTGTGGCGCTGTTTAATCAAAGGTTTATTAGAACTACCTCCAGAGACTAACACAAAAGAATTAATGACCAGAGTAGTTAATCTAGCCCAAAATCAACCCTCTGAGTATTTAGTCATGTGGCGTCAATCTCTGGTCATGTCTAATCACTGGAATTTTTGGGCGAGAGCCTATGCAACACAGGAGTAAGTTAAACTATGTACACAGGACCAAAATTAGTCGAACTCCTCGCACAACAACACCAAAACCGAATTAGTCAGCAAGGACTTTTACAACAGGGAACATTTACTATCTCTTGGCGCGCTAAAGTAGGTAGTTATCCTCACCCTGACCTAGAAACGATTATTTCAGCAGCTGAACCCGCGGGGAATTGGCAACATGATAATCAAAAAAAACTTAACGTTGCCGAAAATTGGCAAAAATTCCGTCAATTACCCCTTAATGGTTATATTCCCGGTTCTTCCCTACGGGGTTTAGTTCGAGATTGGGCACACAAAAATAATATACCCAGAGAAAGAATCAGGGAATTATTAGGCGATCAAGATACAGATACGATTTATACGGGTAAAATTCAATTTCTCGACGCCTATCCCCTTGAAGCTACTCCGATTAGCCTAGATATCGTCAATCCGCAACAATCATTTCAAGTCTATCACCAAGGTCAAAGTACTCCCCTCTCTTTTTATACCCTAGGGGATGGGAAAAAACCGATTAAAGTCAAAATAGCTATCAGAGGTATCCCCAATCAAACCACTTCTGAGGAAGTCAAGGAGGTTTGGGGATGGTTAGAACAAGCGGTCTGTCTATTGGGTGTGGGTGGACGTACTGCTTCAGGATACGGAAGCATCACCAACGCAGCCGTTAACCCCGATAATCTACCCGGATACAAAAATAAAGTCATACACTTTGAACTCTATAGTCAAGGTTCATACGGTGTAACCCAAGGAAAAAATGCAAAGGTACAATTACGACCCTCCCATTGGCGAGGCTGGTTGCGATCGTGGTTACTACGCTTTCTGTTAGGGGTAATGTCTAAATCAGATGCAGAAACAACCCTAGGGGAACTTCTGGGTAGCATTGGTGAAGATAATAGTAATCAAGCTCAAAAAGGTTGTGTTCGTCTTAAACTCCATCAGGGTGGAACTTGGGGAGAAGATTCTGGTAATGGTGGAAGTTATCGCTTTTATACCTGGAAAGGAAAGTTAGAAATCATCGCTCCGGAAGATATCCTCACCAAAATCATTCTACCAGTAATCAGATTTGCCCTTAGTGTCGGTGGTGTTGGTAGGGGATGGCGAAGACCACTACATATCTTTAGTACGGATAAATGTACTGCAGCTAGGGGATGTTATCTCAAAATGATTCACCAGGTCAACGATAAACTGCAAAATTTAGCTTTACACCCCAATAAACCTGAAGTTTGGCAAAATACCTATCAAAAATGGTTAGATGCAGTAAAATCTCGTTGGTCTAAGCGAGTTAGGATAGGAGTTAACGATCGCCTCGAAGCCGAGGTCTTCTCTCCCACTACTTGCGCTATCTATACCTTACCAGGTCCAGACAGGGAACCCGTAAACTTTTCAAACAATAGATGGACAATTACCAAGGGGGTTGAGACTCGCGGTGATGGTATGGAGTTGATTTATCTACCTACCTATAAACGTAAACCCGCGGTAGGTGGTAACGCTGATAGAGTTGGCGCATCTTGTTCTTGGGTCAGCATTCGACGGGTAGGATTGAAAAACGAAGAATATGAGACAGATTGTCAAGAAACCGTCTGTATCTTTATGGGAGGGAAAACCCCTAGAGACGATCATCTGCGTACTAGGTTTTTAAAAGATTTAGATAGACGCGATGGTGGAATTCATTTATGGGGAGTTCAACCTCAATGAGAAACAGTAACTATCTCTGAAGTTTCTGTTGCTTTAGGATAAAAACAAGATTGATTTTCGATCATCATGGTAGTAGTTTGATTAACAGAAAAACCAATTTTTTCGTAGAATTTTTGTTGGTATGTCGTCATTAGATAAACTTTTTCCACACGGTTAAGACGAGGATGACTCAGCAGAGATTCTACTAATTTAGTACCTAAACCTAGTTGACGATAGTCGGGATGAATAACTACATCCCAAATAGTTGCTCGAAAAACAGCATCAGAAGTAGCGCGACCAAAACCGATTAACTTGTGATCATCCCAAACAGTAATCACAGGATCGCTATTACTGATGGCTATTGCTAAATCTTCTTGACTTCTCCCTTGTGCCCAAAAAGCCGTAAGATTCAATAGTTGTTGCAATTTAGCTAAATCTAAGTTGTCTTTGTCGGCACAAAACCAAATTTTTCGACAATTCATATGCAGAGTAATCGTGGTGATTGATTTAAATTCTAACAAGATTTAACCCTTAAGGATTAAAGCAAATTTAAAACTTTCTTGACAAGGTTATATAATGTATTTCATTTTAATAGAGATAGTTGTTTGTTCAGGGGTAAAAGCAAACTTGATCGTTTCATAATCAGGACCTCCTTTCCAAAGGGGAGGATTATTAGAAAAACCCATACCTTCTGTGGGAATACCCAAAAAATTAGTATTTAGTTGTAAATCCTCATTTTCATCGTGAAAAACGGCGATCGCGTAATCTCCGTAGGGAAGTTCGCTAAAAGTGACGGTTTGAGGATCACCAACTAAGAGTGAAGAGGAGGTTCTGATAGGTTGTAAATTATTTTTATCTCTATAAGCTTCGGGGTTATCGAATAAAGCGACACAGAGGTTACCCTTAATCTTGCGAAAACCAGACACTTCAACGGTTAATATATTAGTGACCATAAAATTAGTAGCTGTAATCGGACAGTAGAATTTTAACATTTTTAGAGAACAACATGACCTCTATTCGTGAATTACATCAACAACTAGTAAAAAAAGAACGTTCAGCGGTAGAAATCACCACAGAGTATTTAGAAAGAATTGAAGCAGTAGAAGGGAAAGTCAAAAGTTTTTTAACCGTGACGAGCGATCGCGCCTTAGCCCAAGCGAAAGTAGTAGATGCAAAAATCGCCCAAGGTGAAGCAATCGGATTATTAGAAGGGATTCCCGTCGCTGTTAAAGATAATCTGTGTACCCAAGGGATAACCACTACTTGTGCTTCGAAGATTCTCGCTAATTTTGTACCTCCCTATGAATCTACAGTCACCCAAAAGTTAGCCGATTTGGGGACGATTTTATTAGGTAAAACCAACCTAGATGAATTTGCTATGGGTAGTTCGACAGAAAATTCAGCTTATCAAATCACCGCTAATCCTTGGCATTTAGACTGTGTTCCCGGGGGTTCTTCCGGTGGCTCAGCAGCAGCAGTAGCCGCTTCAGAATGCGTTGTCGCTTTAGGTTCAGATACGGGGGGTTCAATTCGTCAACCAGCTTCTTTTTGTGGCGTGGTGGGCTTAAAACCGACCTATGGGTTAGTATCCCGTTATGGGTTGGTAGCTTATGCCTCTTCCTTGGATCAGATTGGACCCTTGGGTAAAACCGTAGAAGATACGGCAATTATGCTTCAAGCGATCGCCGGTCACGATCCTAAGGATTCTACCAGTTTAAAGGTGGCAATTCCCGATTATCCTAGTTTACTCAAACCAGAATTACCCCAAGTCAGAATAGGGATTATTGCGGAAACCTTTGGGGAGGGTTTAAATCCTGAAGTAGAGACAGCGGTAAAAGCGGCGATTCAACAATGGGAAAATCTTGGTGCTACGGTGACTACTGTATCCTGTCCCCGTTTTCGTTACGGCTTACCCGCCTACTATATCATCGCACCTAGTGAAGCTTCGGCCAATCTAGCTCGTTACGACGGGGTCAAATACGGTTTGCGTCAAGAAGCAGAAAATCTCTTAGGGATGTATACCAAAACTCGTTCTCAAGGATTTGGGACAGAGGTCAAACGTCGGATTATGTTGGGGACTTATGCTCTCTCTGCTGGTTATTATGACGCTTATTATCTCAAAGCCCAAAAAGTGAGAACATTAATTAAACAGGATTCGGTTGTGATTTGCTTTCATTCTTTGATT
>CALGKL010000221.1 GCA_937930495.1 uncultured Gloeocapsa sp. | reverse complement strand
TCGCCACGGTCGATCGTTTCGGACGGAAACCATTATTATTAGTGGGTTCGATTGGCATGTTTATTACCCTAGGTACTCTAGCTACGGTTTTTGCCAATGCACCCATTGATCCTACTACAGGTGATCCTAGTTTAACTGGTACAGGTGGAATAGTAGCCCTATTAGCGGCCAATCTCTACGTCTTTTGTTTCGGTTTCTCCTGGGGACCTGTGGTTTGGGTCTTACTAGGGGAAATGTTTAACAACAAAATCAGAGCTGCTGCTTTGTCTCTAGCAGCTGGTATGCAGTGGATCGCTAATTTTGTGGTTTCCACTACCTTCCCACCTCTGTTAAAAACCCTTGGTTTAGGTGCAGCTTATGGGTTATATACCACCGCTGCTGCTATTTCGATTTTCTTTGTCTTATTTTTAGTCAAGGAAACTAAGGGTAAAACTCTTGAACAAATGCAGTAGCTTTGAGCAATAATCCCTGGGTTTAAATCTCAGGGATAACTACTCTAGACAATTCCTCTTTTTGGTTTAAGATTGTAGCAAAATTATTTTTACTCAATCTTATGGACATAACTAACAGTACTAAAGAACTCATCGTTAAAATGCAACCCCTGAAGTTGAAATATAATGATTTAGCTTCCCAAACCTTTATCGATTTTTATTGTCAATGTAAACAGGGTTGTGACTATTTATTCCCGACTACGGTTAAATCCTCTGTAACTATCTTACATATCCTCCAATGGTTTCTTTTATCTGTAGAAAAGCGATCGCCCTATTTACTGATTGAGTTAATGTGGCAAGATATTCTCGGTCCTACCCTAGCCGAATACCAACAAGACGAAGAAATCGAAGCCAACTTAGCTAGTCTGTTTGCCCAACCAGAATTAGCAGAAGCCGTAGCCGATTGGCATAGAAAACCTCGTCCTGATGGCGGTGTAACCTTAACTCTCAGAGAATTACTCAAGGATATGAGTGATTTAGAACAAGAATAAAGTATTTCAAAACCTTGTGTTTTTATTTTAAAATGATTATCATTTTAAGTAAAAAAACAAGGTTTAACCATGAAACAAAAACTATATACAGCATCTCTAGTAGCTTTAATAGGTATAGTAGGAAATAGCCTAGTCGCCAAAGCAGCGTCTTTTGATCTAAACGATGGCAATAGTCAGATAACCGTCAACGATCGCAATGGAGTAACCGTATGGTACGTAGATGGTAGTCCTGATAACCTGTTTATCTCCAATTACTACTATCGAATCGGGGAGACAGGAGGGGAAAAAGTCTTTTTAGAAGGGATTGACGGTACACCAACGGTTAATCAACCCCAGAGTAATCAATTACAATTAACTTATAGTGGTAATGATTTAGAAGCAGAAGTTAACTATAGTTTAATAGGGGGTACACCAGGAAGTAATCAATCACTGCTGAAGAAATCAGTAACCTTAAGGAACTTGTCCTCCTCTCCCATAGATTTACATCTATTTGATTACAATGATTTTGATATTAAATTTAATCAACTCAACCAAAGGGATCAGGCGATCGCCCTAAGTCCAGCTGAAATAATTCTCAACAGTGCAACTGTTCCCCTCTCAATTAGGACAAGAGTGAATCCAGATCCAGATCGTTACGAAATCAACGACTTTTTCAGTCTTTATCAGAGATTTTTCCTCGGTCAAGGTAGTCCAATCACCTTAACTAACACACCACCTTTAAACGTCCCCTTTCCTGAGCCCCCAAGTGACAATGCTTTTGCCTTTCAGTGGGATTTTACCCTACCACAGGGAGAATCTTTAACTTTTGAAACTAGTGCTAATTACTCACCAATACCCGAACCAAGTACCATAGTAGCTTCTATTGCTTTGAGTTTAGGAGGTCTTAGGTTAAGATGGCGTCGCTAATCACCCAAACCGATATCGGGATTATTGGTGCAGGTCCTCAAGCCCTAACCTTAGTTACACATTTACTACAGAAAAAGAAACAGTGGCGATCTCGCTTTATAGTCATCGACCCCCAAGGGGAATGGTTGAGTCAATGGCGTCAACAGTTTAAGGCTTTAGAAATTCCCCATCTCAGGTCTCCCGCTGTACATCATCCCGATCCTTATCCCTATGCTTTAAGAAGTTTTGCTGAAAATCGTCCTGACGAATTATTCGATCCCTACGACTTACCGGGAACAAAATTATTTGAAGATTTTTGTGCTGAAGTAGTTAAGAATTGGGGGTTAGAAAATAGTATTTATCAGGCAAAAGTAGTCAAAATTGTGCCTATTAAAGGTAAATTTCAACTTTTTTTAAGTGATAACAACATAATCACCACCTCTAGAGTTGTTTTAGCCACCAACCAAGGCGAAACACAAATACCCCCTTGGGTAAATAAGATTGAGACTAAATACCCCCAAGATAGACTAGCTTACGCTAGGCAAATTAACTTAGCCAATTTAAAACTAAAAGGGGAACGAATCCTAATTATTGGCGGAGGATTAACCAGTGGTCATCTCGCTGTAGGTGGAATCAATCGAGGCGCAAAAATCACCCTCATGACCAGAAGAAATTTACAGGTGAAACTTTTCGACGCCGATCCGGGATGGTTAGGACCAAAATACCTCAAAGGTTTTGAAGCTGAGTCAAACTGGAATCATCGCTGGGAAATGATTCAACAAGCACGCAACGGTGGTTCAATAACCCCTAAAATATTAGGGGAGTTGCGCAGAAGTAACAATATTGAATTTTGGGAAAACTGTGAGGTAAGGGAAGCAAAATGGGAAGAGAATCGTTGGCGAGTGATTTGTACAAACGATTTAGAGAAAGACTTTGACCGAATCTGGTTAGCTACAGGAACAAAATTTAACGCCCAAGAAAACCCTTTACTAACAGAAGTTTTACAAACCTATCCTACAGAAATTATCCAAGGCTTACCTGTAATAGATAAATATTTACGTTTACCTAAGAGTGAATTTTATCTCATGGGTGCCCTAGCAGGATTACAAATAGGTCCTGTAGCGCGTAATTTAGCAGGAGGGAGAAAAGCTAGCGAAATGATCGTCCAAGGAATGACTAAACATAGTTATAACTTAGCTAGACAAGTAAAATCAGATAATGCTAGGATCGACTCACTGCAACTAGGTATTATTTGATTATGGATGTTAAATTAGTTATGGTCGTTTTGACCAGCCTTTTTACCGTAGCGGCGCTATTTTTTGGCACGAAAAACGGTTTTTACGATACTGATAAATACGATGGTAACGGTTGTGCCCATTAAATCACTTTGAGGTTAAATTGGAGAATAGGGATAATCACTCCCTATTCCCAAGACTTAAGATTGACCTTTAATAGCAATAATTGCGCGATGACGAGGATCGACCGATACAGTAGTTTTATGGTCAAAACCGATCGCTTTTAAATTAGCTTCCACGTCAAAAGTATAGTATTCATCGGTCCAGGGTTCGGTACTTTTCATCAACAGGAATAAAGCTACAGGAAGGTTTTGGATAACGGGCGATCGCGGGTTATTATCGACGATCCCGAGACAACCACCGGGTTTAAGGATTCTTTTAGCTTCGGTAAAGATAGCCCGAGTAGCCTCATTAGGTAGTTCGTGGATTGTATATTGTAGGGTAATCACGTCAAAACTATCCTCAGCAAAAGGTGTTTTTTCCGCCAAACTATGACACCATTGAGCAATCTTCCCCTCGGAATCGAGGATTTTAGCCACTGCTAACATATAAGGGGATAAATCTAAACCAACTGTTTGTATTGGTTGTTCCTGTAAAGACTGATAATAGTCGTGAAGACTACGAGTAGAAAGACCAACAGAACACCCTAAATCCAAAAGATGAGTCACAGGATAGGGAGTATATTGACTCAAAACCCGATAAAAATTATCTCGTAAACGATTATGGGCATTTTCCCAGGTTAAATCCTCCTCCTTCCAGATGCGTAAAGCCATAGCATAGGTAGCAGAAGGTGCTTCTAAAGCAGCTTGCCAACAGAGATTACCTTCGGGGTAAGCGTGAAAAGGGACGCGATAATAATCGGGATAGACCACATCGGGATTAGTGATAGTATCTAAGGTAGATTCAACACCAGTCATGGCGATCGCTTGACAACTTTTACGCCAGGGAATACCTTTTTTCTCGGCGGTTTTAATCATCACCTGTCTAGCTTGGTGTCTCATCAGGGCGTAAATAGGTTTAGTCTTAATTAAGATATTGACAAATTGGGATAACCAATCTTCTCCTGCCCAATCTGGCTTTAATTTTGTTTCCATGATAGTTAAATTATGCAACCTCGTAAACGTTTTGGTCAACATTGGTTAAAAAGTGAAGCAATCCTGGCTGAGATTATCAATGCTTCTTCCTTGTGTCAAGAAGATGTAGTCCTAGAAATAGGACCAGGTACAGGTATTTTGACACGTCGTTTGCTCGAAAAGGTTTCAGCTGTAATCGCTGTAGAAATCGATCGGGATTTGTGCGCCAAATTAAGTAAACAATTCGGTAACCAAGAAAAATTTTATTTAATTGAAGGAGACATTCTCAAGCTAGATTATCACACCCACGCCCTTAGCTTTCCCCCTGTCACTAAAATTAATAAGGTAGTAGCCAACATACCCTACAATATCACAGGTCCAATTCTGGAAAAACTCTTAGGGACGATTAGTCAACCTCAGGAAGAAAAGTACGACTTAATCGTCCTATTGATCCAAAAAGAAGTAGCCGATCGCCTATTAGCTAAACCAGGTACCAAAGCTTTTGGGGGTTTATCGGTACGTATGCAATATTTAGCCGATTGTCGGTTAGTTTGTCAAGTTCCTGCCCAAGCTTTTTATCCACCCCCTAAAGTGGATTCAGCGGTGGTGAGTTTATCTTTGCGTCCTTTTCCCTTAGTAGCTAAAAATCCTAAACATTTAAGCACAATTGTGGAATTAGGGTTTGCTAATCGTCGTAAAATGTTACGCAATAACCTTAAATCTTTAGTAGATGGGGATAGTCTCAGTGAGATTTTAACCACCTTGCAATTAAATCCTCAAGCTCGCGCTGAAGAATTAAGTTTATCGGAATGGATACAATTAAGTAATTATCTCCAAAACTAGTTTATGCGTTCTTATCATCTGATTGCTCCAGCTAAAATTAATCTCTATCTAGAAATTATCGGTATGCGTAGTGATAATTATCACGAGTTGGTGATGATTATGCAAAGTATCGATTTAGCTGATCACCTAGAAATACGTCCTTCCGGCACAGAAGAGATTAGAGTATATTGTAATCATCCAGAAGTTCCCTTAACTAAAGACAATTTAGCTTACCAAGCCGTACGCTTAATTCAAGCAGAATTTCCCCAAATTGCTGCTAATTATGGCGGTGTAGATATTATCATCGATAAACGCATACCAGTAGCAGCTGGATTAGCTGGAGGTTCTGGTAACGCAGCCGCAGTCTTAGTTGGGTTAAACTTAATGTGGGAATTAGGCTTAACTCAACCAGAATTGCAAGTTCTCGGCGCTAAATTAGGTTCAGATGTCCCCTTTTCTCTCACCGGCGGAACGGCGATCGCCACAGGGAGGGGGGAAAAATTAGATCCCATTCCCGATTTAACTAATCTTTATGTCGTGCTAGCCAAGTACAATAATATTTCTATTGCCACTCCTTGGGCTTATCGGAGTTATCGTCAAGAATATGGTCATACCTACCCTACAGATATCGATAGTTTTCCCACTCACAGTCAACGGGTGCATTCTGGTCCATTAGTACAGGGGATTGTGGCACAGGATGGGGTAAAAATTGGGAAACTCTTACACAACGATTTAGAAAAAGTGGTTTTTCCCGAATATCCTGAAGTAGCCCAATTAAAGCAAATAATGTCCAATTTAGGGGGATTAGGAACAATGATGTCTGGATCAGGACCTACTGTATTTACCCTCTGTTCCAGTTTAGAGGAAGCAGAAACCCTCAAGGAACAATTGTTAATCAGGGTAGATGATCCTAATTTAGCCGCTTGGACGGCGCGTTTGAGTGCGAGTGGAATTCATTTGGCAACTTAAAAATGAGTTTTTTATTTCTCTCAAAACTATTACCCATTTTTTTGTACCCTTTGGGATTAGCTTGTCTATTATTGTTGCTCGCTTTAATTTTGTGGTGGAGAAAATCTCCTTGGACTTTTGCTCCGATTATTACGGCTTTAGCTATCTTATTAATTGCTAGCAATGAATGGGTGAGTAGTGCTTTGGTTTTTGCTTTAGAATCGCGGTATCCCCCTTTGGTTAACCCTCCTACCGCCGAAGCGATCGTAGTTTTAGGGGGTGCGACTCAAAGTGTGGAACCCCCTAGGTTGATGGTTAATGTCAACGAACACGGCGATCGCTTGTTTTATGCAGCCCATCTCTATCATACCCAAAGAGCGCCCCTGATTATTTTAGCAGGGGGGAGAATCACCTGGCGAGGCGAGGGAGGTTCCGAAGCTGCTGATATGGCTAGTTTGTTAGCAATGTTAGGAGTACCACCTGAAAGTATGATTGAAGAACCTTTCTCCCTCAATACCTATGAAAACGCGGTTAATGTCCTAGAAATTCTCCAAGAAAAAGGGATTAACAAGATTTTACTAGTTACTTCTGCTTTTCACATGCCCCGCTCTATGGCTATTTTTACTAAACTAGGGATAGATACTATAGCCGCACCTACGGATTTTTTAATCACCAGAACCTATAATTACAGTGTGGAGGATTTTATCTTAAATCTTTTACCTCAAGCTAATCGTCTAGCTTTAACCAATCTAGCTCTTAAAGAGTATATAGGGATAGTTGTTTATTGGTTACGGGGTTGGTTATAAAATCTTGATTTCTAGAAAAATCCAGCTTTTTGGCGGAGTTTTTCCACATCTAGTAAGGTTATTTGCACTCCTTGAACAGCGATTAAACCCTCTTGGGATAATTTAGTCAAACCACGGGAGAGAGTTTCTGGAATCGTACCCATCATAGCCGCTAATTGTCCTTTAGTTAGATCTAATTCTACAGTAGTTTTATGGCCTTGACGTTCACTCAAATCTAATAAATAAACCGCGAGTCGTTGGGGAACTTCTCTAAGGGAGACATTTTCTACCAATCCCACTAATTTACGTAAATGTTTAGCAAAAACAACTAGAATATTGATGGCTAAACTAGGGTGTTTTTGAATTAGATGCAGAAAATCTTCTCTGGAGAAAAAAAGTAATTCTGTATCCTCTAGAGTTGCTGCTGAAACCGGATAACAACCACCGTCAAAAGCGGGAACCTCTGCAAAATGTTCCCCTTCGGTAAAAAAGTTTAAAATCTGTTCTTTTCCCTCTAAAGAAGTTTGCGAGATCTTAACTTTACCCTTAATGACGATAAAAAAACCCTTTCCTGGTTCACCTTGAGTAAAAATAACTTGTCCTTTCGGATAAACGAGTTTCCGGGCAATTTTTCCCAAAGAATGATATTGTTCTGAAGGTAAACCACTAAAGAGTTTAGTCTTGCTTAAAAATTGTTCTAGATTGTTTAACATTGTTTAAGTTTGACTTAAGTCAAAGCCTTAGATAACTAACATCCTCTACAGTGATCATAGATAAACTGAGCAAAAAAGAGGATTTAGATTATGTTTTGTGAACAATGCGAACAAACAGCTAGCGGTAATGGATGTCATCAATGGGGTGCTTGTGGTAAAAGTCCTCAAGTCAATGCTGTACAGGATTTGACCATTTATTGTTTACGTGGATTAGCTCATGTTGTACTCAAAGCTAAAGAATTAAATATCGATACCCATGATGTTGATGTCTTTACCTGTGAGGCAATTTTCGCCACGATGACCAACGTTAATTTCGACCAAAAACGATTTACTAAATATATTCGTCAATGTCTCGATTATCGCGAAGATTTAAAAACCCAGATTCATAATCTCCAGGGAGAATCAATACTTTTCCCCAAAATCGCTCGTTATCAACCAGATTTTAGCACTAGTTTAGTAGAACAGGGTCAAGATGTAGCCTTAAGCTTTATCAGCGAAAATATTGGCAATAATGATCTATTTTCCTTAAAGTTAACTGTACTCTATGGACTGAAAGGGTTAGCTTC
>CALGKL010000220.1 GCA_937930495.1 uncultured Gloeocapsa sp. | reverse complement strand
CTCTTTTGGGATTGATGACGTTTCCCCTAAGCTATTTCATGGTTCATGAGGGGTGGTTTAAGTTGCCCAATATAGCCGTTGTCATCACCAGTCTCAGTCTCTTCGGCCTTGGTGCCCTAGGACTGAGCTATGGCATTCTTTCTGCCTCTTGGGATGAACACGAACAGGGAAGTTGGCTCGGCTGGCGAGAGTTCCGCACCAATTTCGGTCGCGTTGTGGAGAGTTGGCAGGCCTATCAAGGGCAGCGATCGCAAAATGCTGAATAGGCGCGATCGTTGACTTGTGTCTGCCTCTCTAACTAGGAAAGTGTGAAGAATTTTTTATAGATTCTTATTATCTCTCTTAGCTTATTTACCATAGATTCAAAGAGTTACACGCTTTTGGTAACTCGCTCAAACTCTGTTTCCCTAGGACAACCCTTATGACAGCAGCGGAAATGTCCCCCGCTGAGGCTCACATCAATGTGAGCAATCTACCCATTGACCTAAAGTCCTCTAGCTTTCTGCAACATTTGCTGGGATTAGTGGCAGAAACCCTTGAAGATGTTGTGGGTCTGGAGGATGCCTCGGGCTTCATAGCACTTGTAGGGCAACAAATGGGGAATCAAATTAACGAACTTTATACCCAAGCCCTTGGCGATCGCCCCCTTGATGCTAAGACGGTTGCCCAAATTCTTATTGACCTCAAAAATCGCATTGAAGGGAGATTTTTCCTGATAGCGCAGGATGAGGAACGCATTATTTTGGGCAATCAGCGTTGCCCCCTTGGCAGTGGTGTCGTTGGTCATCCCTCGTTGTGCATGATGACCTCGAATGTGTTTGGCGTAATTGTGGCGGATCATTTAGGCTATGCCAAGGTCTGTATTGAAGAGGCGATCGCCAATGGGGAAAAAACCTATCTGGAAATCACCAACAACCAACCCGTAATGTACCTGACGGAAGATTTCAAGATCGAATACTATCATAACGTCGCCGAAACCCAAACCAATCCCCAGACAGGACAACAAGAAACGGTGATCGTTCGTCGCGAATCCAACTTCTGGTCGCCTTTTGCCGGGGCCTTAGCGGGTCAAGTGGTAGGTAATATGTTATTTGCCCCTAGATACTATGTCCCTCCCGTTTACACATCAGGAAGACCTTTAACAGGTTATGGTGGTGTCGGGACGAGTTTTGATGGCGCAGTACAAAATTATCAGACTAATCACAATAGTCCCCCTCCCGTGGTTAAAAATCGTCAAGTTTTACGCACCTCAGGAACAGCTAGACGTTCAACTCCTACAACTACAACTAAAAGAAATAGCGGTACTAAATCTAGCGGTAGTGGTTTTGGCTCTAGCGATCTCAACACACCTAGAAGATCTAGCAATCCTACTCGCACCACTCGTCCTAAAAGTGGTAGTTTTGGCAGCAGTGGGAGAGTGAGAACTCGAAGAAGATAATCAGTTATAGCAGTATTTATCCCTAAATACTGCTCTAGCATTGGGCACCGCCTAGAGCCATATAAGATAACAGTTATAGTATTTTAGTGATGAAAGTAGAATTCCGCGAATTTAATCCCTTTGATCTTTGGATTTGGTTGGAGTTCGAAACCCAACCCTCACCAATGGAACAACAATACGTAGAAGAAGTCTTTAACTCCTGGTTTTACCTGGGAAAATTAGGTGCTTTTAACGCTGAAAATCTACAAGTTCAAGATATGGGTATCGATATTAGCTATATGGAATACTTGCAAGAATCAGAAAGTGAAGCTCTAATGTCACCAATGCACAACATGGGCGATTTTCAATACAACGGCGTTTGGGGTAGATGTTGGTTTGATTTGGGAATGAGTGATTTAATCGGTATAGATATTCTGATCAACGCTTTACAACAACTCAGTCGAGAATATGTGGCAATTAAACGTCTGATTATTGGTGGAGAAAACGAAGACTGGTTAACCGAAGATCGCAGTCGAGAAACTTTCATCGAACCTTAAGCAGAGAGAATTCTGGTTCCCTGGGTATCAATAGCTAGAGATTTAACCATAGCTTGAATACCGTGATTTAACCAAGCTTGGGTTATGGCTGATTCTACCGCGACAGCTTGGGTAGAGTCAACTAGGGCTAATAAAGTCGGACCCGCTCCACTAATCACTAAACCGTAAGCTCCAGCTGTAATCGCTGCCTCTCGAACCTCTCTATAACCAGGGATTAAACTTTCACGGTAGGGTTGGTGGAGACGGTCTGCTAAAGCTCCCTTTAACCATTCTCCCTGATTGGTCGCTAATCCTTGTAGTAATAAGCCAAAATGAGCGATATTAAAAATAGCATCCTGACGCTGGATTTGTTGGGGTAAAACTGAGCGAGCAACTTCCGTAGATAGTTCAAAATTAGGAATAGCTACCACTGGGGTAATTTTTTCCGACCAGGGAATGGGACAAATTTGCCAACCCTTCTCGGTAGCTACGCTCAATTGACAGTTACCTAATAAAGCAGGGACAACATTATCTGGGTGTCCTTCCCTGGCGATAGCCAATTCCAACAATTCTGAAGGTTGTAGAGGATTTCCCGCTAGATAATTAGCACCTACTAAACCGCCAACGATCGCCGTTGCGGAACTACCTAACCCCCTAGCTAGGGGGACTCCCAACCCAATCTTCATCTCTACTCCTGGAGTTGGTTGTCCTAGATGTTGATATAAGGCGCTAAAAGAGCGATAGAGAAGGTTATCAGGATTAGTACTTACAGATGTTGACTCACTACCTTCTACAGTAATTTTTAACTGGGTTTGAGGGTTAATTCTTAACTCGAAACGATTATAAATAGTCAAAGCTGCTCCTAAACAATCAAAACCAGGACCTAGATTAGCAGTAGTTCCAGGGGTGATGACAGTGACGGTATTTGGTGACATAATCCTCTTCCACAAAATAAGCAACAAGATTTTAGCATTTCTGTTGGTACATCATCCCGGGTAATTGGGAGACTAAACCCAATAACTCTAATTCCAATAATGCTCCTGCTACTAAACCCGAGGGTAAATTACTTTTTTGGACGATCGCCTCAAAAGCGGTAGGCTCAATTTTAACCGCTTGGAAAACTTGGGCTAAATCTGGGGTTAAATCTGGTTGAGGTTTAACCGAATCGAGTTGAGGTACGGTCCCGAGTTGGATTAATAATTCTTCTTCTGAAAGGATTAAATTAGCACCCTCATTTAACAGACGTAAACAACCTCTTGCTTGAGGTATTTCTGGAGAATTGGGCAATACATAAACATCGCGTCCCAATTCATTAGCCTGACGAGCGGTAATTAAACAACCCGATTGCTCCGAAGCTTCAATAACCAATACCCCTCGACAAAGTGCAGCAATCAAACGATTACGCGCCCGAAAACGATTACTATCGGGATTTGAACCCGCAGGATATTCGCTCAGAATTAAACCCCCCTGAGCGAGAATTTGTTGATAAATAAACTGTTGTTGTTGAGGGTAAACCACATCAACCCCCGTTGCTAATACCGCGATTGTCCTTCCTTTGGCTGTTAAACAAGCTTCATGAGCGATAGTTTCAATCCCCTTAGCCATTCCGCTAACGATGCTAAAACCGTATTTAGCTAGATAACTACTCAGTTTTCTTGCCCAACGACAACCATGTTCTGTCGGGTTTCGCGTCCCGACGATCGCCAATAGAGGTACTATTCCTTGGTTTTCTTCGGGTTGGACTTCCCCTCGATAATAAATAACCGGAGGCATACTAGATGTTTCTAACAGTAACCTGGGATAATCTGGGGCAGCAGGAGTCCAAAAATGGGGATTATGGCGCAGATGTTCGGTTAAAAACTTTTCTGGATGTAATTGCCCTCGAGTAGAGGCGATCGCCTCTACTAAATTAGGGCGCAAACGAGCGATCGCCTTTAACTCGGACAAATCAGCTAACCAAGCTTGTTCAACATTGCCATAATATTCAACAAATTTGGTCAAAACATTAGGCGTAATTCCGGGAACCTGTGACCAAGCTAACCAATAAGCACCCTCTAAACTCATAGAGAAGGTAACACAGCCTCCCCCTGTGCTAACAAATATTCAGCGTACCACCAATCCTTAGCATCGTTGATATCTAATCCCTCAAACCCTTCAGTAAAAAAGGGGACAATCTTTGTTCCCGCAATGGTATTGGTTTCCCAAATAACCCGACACCAAGCAATTTCTAAACTCGCATTTTGCACATAAACTTCAGGTAAAGATTGATAAGGAGTACTATGCCAAGGAGTAGTAATTTTTTGTTGATTAGCTAAACTAGGTTCATTTCCCGTTAATAGGGGTTCGATCAAATCCCCCCGACGCACCCACATTTTACCCGGATGTTGTTGACATTTTTCTACCGCTCGCAAAGAGTCGATCCCTTTGTGGTTTAAAAAAACCTCCCAAGCTCTTTGAATCGTGCTCACTTGACGAAAAGGGCTCGTAGGTCGTAGGATCATATAACAATCATAAATTTGTTCTTGGTCTTTAAGTCTTATTAATACCTCTCTAATCCACTCTAAATCCGGTGAAGAATCTGTAGCAAACGCAGGACTCCGTAAAAAGGGAACTTCAGCACCATAATCTCGAGCAATTTGACCAATGACCTCAGAATCGGTAGAAACAATAACTCGCTTAAAAATACCACTGTTAATAGCAGTAGCGATGGTATAAGCGATGAGAGGATGTCCAGCTAAAGGACGAATATTTTTACCAGGAACTCTTTTAGAACCTGCTCGGGCAGGAATCAGAGCGATTATACTAGGTTGAGACGTCATACTACCGCTTTGGTTTTTCTTAATTATAATTGTAGCTGTAGCTGTGCCTAAATAGATAAACTAAACACTCGCTCTTATTGATATGATGATAGTAGGGAAAGTATTTACCAACTACTTACTATGAGTACACTTTCGCAAAAGTGTTATAAATTAAAGGAGCAACAGAGTTGGAAACCAGTCAATGCCTTAATCCCGATTGTTTAGCTAAAAATCCCTTTAATGCAACAACTTGTCAAAAATGCGGCTCAAAGTTATTGCTAGGCGATCGCTATCGTCCTATTTTACCTTTAGGCAAAGGGGGGATGGGCAGAACTTTTTTAGCTGTTGATGAACATAGACTTAATACTCTTTGTGTAATTAAACAGTTTTTACCCCTAACCCAAAATAGCGAGGATTTAGAAAAATTAATTCAGCTATTTAAACAAGAAGCTATCTGTTTACGGGATTTAGGGAAACACCCTAACATACCCGATTTAGAGGCTTTTTTCGCTCACGAAGGAAGATTCTACCTCATCCAAGAATTTGTCGATGGTCAAGATTTATTCAAAGAATTAAAACAAAAAGGTAAATTTACCGAACCAGAAGTTAGACAAGTATTAAACGAAATTCTCCCTATTCTTCATTTTCTCCACAGTCATAACGTTATCCATCGAGACGTCAAACCTAGTAATATTATTCGTCGTCAAGATGGCTCTCTAGTCATGATTGATTTTGGGGTGTCTAAACAGTTGAGCGCTAGTGTCCAAACCAGTATAGGTACTGTTACAGGTACAGTAGGCTATGCTCCTCCTGAACAAATGCGAGGCGTAGTTTTTCCCTGTAGTGATTTGTACGCCCTAGCGGCTACAGCAATACGTTTACTTACAGGATGTTTGCCAAGACCCGATGGTTCTGATGATTTATATGACCCTGTAGAGGGTTGTTGGCAATGGAAAGATAAAGTAACTGTTAGCGATAATCTAGCCTATGTTCTCGATAAATTACTACAAAATACGGTAAAAGATCGTTATCAAACCGCAGCCGAAGTATGGCAAGCTCTCAATTATAGACCCCAACCCCAACCCCAATACCAACCTCAACCCCAACCCCAATATCAACCTCAATACCAACCCCAACCGCGAAAACAAGAAATTGTCAGTGATTCTACCCCCCCTAACCACAGTCAGGTTACCAATTCAAGTTCTCCCTCAACTACGAATTATCGTCGTAACCGGGTAAATTATCATAATCCTAGTCAAAATATTAGTCTAGCTAGTGATATTGGTATTGATTATAGTCAACTCAAAGCCCTCTTAACCTCCCGTAAGTATAAGGAAGCAGACCAAGAAACCTATCGTTTAATGTTAGAAATCTGTCATCGTCAACAGGAGGGATGGTTACGTAACCAGGATATTGCCACCTTCCCCTGTACAGATCTCAAGACGATTGACCAATTATGGGTAGAATTGAGTAGACGTCGCTTTGGTTTCAGTATTCAAAAACGGATCTATCAAAATTTGGAAAAAGAAATTCAACACCCGAAAAAACTGTGGTTTAATTTTTGCGAACAGGTAGGTTGGCGCGTAGATAGTAAATGGTTAAAATATTCTGAGATAATTTTTGCCATAAATGCTCCTGCTGGACATCTTCCCTGTGGCTCTCCCCCCGCGGATTTGACACAAAGTATGATTCAATTAGAACCAGGGAGCAACTTTGTGGTAGCTTCTATTATCACTGCTTTAGTCAAAAGACTAGAGCAATGTAATCAATAATGAATGCTTTTCTCTATCGA
>CALGKL010000219.1 GCA_937930495.1 uncultured Gloeocapsa sp. | reverse complement strand
ATCCGATCAAAAACTTACGCTTTAACCAGAGTTTACCGAAGATGCTCCAGGAGGTACAACAGGTAGGTCAAGTGCAACGCTATGGCGGTATAGTCGTACCTAGTGTCAAAGTTGGCTCTTTTTGTTTTACTAGTACTACCGACAGTGTTTAAATTCTCTCTTGTACTCTAGTTAATAAATAACTCCACTGTAGAGGGGATAATTCCGGGACCAAAGATACCTGTAAATCCTCATCTACACCAATATCCTCACTCATAAAGATATTCATCAACAGATTCGATAATAACAGATTGGCCTCTTCATAATTAGTCCCCTGGGTATCAACCAAGAGAGTCATCTGTTTTTGTTCGGGATAAGTAGCTACTTTTTGCAGTATGCTCAGCAATTCTTCGTATAACTCCTCTTCAGATTGTGACCAATCCGGGGAAACTAATAAATTAATCTTTTTGAGATTTAAAAATAATAAAGTCGCTCCAATTAAGGCTTCTTTGACTTTTTGCGCCATTTTAGACCAAGAAAATTGTGACGCTCGTTGCAAACCCGCGCTGCTTAATCTCTCTCTGACTTTAGGTTTTTGTACCTCACATAAAGCTTCTACTAAACCATCCACATCGGAATCCCCTACATAGATCACAGCGTCTCCTCCAACTTCGGGGATAGAAGCGTTAGGACTAGTAATTACTGGTGTTCCACAGGACATAGCCTCTAATACCGGTAAACCAAAGCCTTCGTACTTGGAGGGGTACACCAAAGCTACTGCACCGGCATAAGCTAATCTTAACTCCGAGTCGGATAGTTGTAAACGATGGACGACTACCCCTGGGATTAATTCTCTCAATTCTGGAGGTAAGAATCCTCCCGCACCCGTGGAGACTACCTCAAAGCCTTCTTTGGTGGGTAATTTAGCTAAAGCTTGGTAAAAGAGTTCCGGATTTTTATAACCCCCAACCCCCATAACCATAAAATAGGGTTTGCTGATGCCATATTTATATCTAAAAGCGTTGATTTCTGCTGCAGTTGCTGGAGTAAAAATCTCCTGTACTCCACAATGAGCTACGGTAACCGATTCTAGGTCTATCTCGGGGAAGAATTTAGCTAAATCTTTGGCTGTATTAGCCGAAATCGAGATATAGGCTGAAGCGTGTTCGATCGCTTCGTGTTTTTCCTTCCACGCTGGCTGATTTAAATCAAATCCTAATACCTCGGGTATCATATCGTAAGCCATAAACACCGAGGGTGTTTCTAGCGGTATGGTATAGTAACTAGAGATGAATAATTGAGCTTGTTCTTGGTTACAGATTTCTTGTAGTAAGGAGCGATCGCCTTCTCGATTATTTTCATTATGATAGGGAATCATCAGGTAACGAATACCTGGTATAGCGGGAGTTGTCCCCATCCTATCTAAGACAACTAGATGTTTAGCAAAGCCATCTTTTACCCATTCTTCCAGCAGGTTTCGCCATAACCTGGCTATTCCGGTTTGATATTTTTGGAAAAATACACCATCAAAGACTATTTTCGGGAAGATTGGCTGTGGTTTAGCCACCGTTTCCTGAACAAATTGCCAACTCCCCTCTTTTTTCTGCAGAATTGGCACTATTCCCAAAGCGGTAGCTTTATCTACCATTGTCCCATCATTCACCCAGGAGAAGTATTGACGCAATAAAGTCGGAAATCTTTGCTCTTGTTGTAATTTTTGCCACTCGGCAAGAGCATTTTTATATCCGTAATATTTTTCCTTAAATTCTAGTTGTTCTGGTTGAATGTAGGCAAAATGCTGAAAAACTAAATCTTTAGCTTCGGTTTCTTGGTGTTTAAAGGGGTTAATTTTCGCTACATCTAGATTTTGTCCATTAGGTAGAGGTTTAGTTAAAACCGGCGGCTCATGGGAAGTCCATTGACAACCAGGTTGATAACGCCAAGTACGTAGCCATTCCTGAAGGGGATTTTGCGTATAACAATAACGACTACTGATGACTAAATCTTCTCCCACAAAATACCAACACCAATAGTAAGCTGCGGTTTTATCAGGATAATTAATAAATAGATTCCTTCCGTTGATAATTTGTGTCGCTGTCCAAAACTCATCTACATCCACTTGCCATAATAAACATTCTTCGGCAATATTAATTAAAGGTGCTCTGACCATTTCTAATTTACCATCCCAAAATTCCCCTTCTGGTTTACGGTAAACAGTGACGTTATCAGGATAATCTCGTACTAATTGATCCAAATATTCTGTGGTTCCGTCTTTACTGCGTCCTTGGTTATGGGTATCTGAGGTTACTCTACCACCTCTACGCAAAGACCAAGCGGTATCGTGTTTATGGGCTGCTACTCCTTCTACTATATGCCAATGCCACCGGAAGGGTAATTTACTGAATTCCTGGATATGATAGCGAATAAATGGCTCTCCATTTAACACGATCGTAAAAAAGTGTATGGGTAAACTCGGAAAAGCGATGTAATTTTCGTAATAAGCATCAGATCCGGTGACTTGTTCCCCGATTTCTCCTGTTGGGGTAATGCGGTGACATTCATAACCATTTTTAATTAAAATATCAAAACTTTCTTGGGCGGTTTTGCCCATTCCCTCTAACATATTTTGATAGATTTCAAACTGAATATAACTGATTTGTTTATTTTTCAGTAATTTTTGACATCCAGCAAATACGTCACTTTCTGCTCCCTCTACATCCACTTTCAAAAAGTCTATTTTTTCAATTCCTTGTTCTTCGCAAAAACTATCTAAAGTGATTCCTTGTACGATTTCGCTTCTCTCTAAAGGTGGTGCGGGGAGGAGATTACCTTGGGGATCTTTCATCACTGGTTTTCCTAAACTATTCCAGACGGAATAATCATCGGGAAACTCGTTAAATTCTAGTTCTGTATTAGCTGAATAGACAGCATTTTGATAAATATAAACATTATTAATCTCATATTCCTGTTTGGTTGCTTCCATTTGCTCAACCATAGTGCTAGTTGGCTCAAAAGCGTAAACTTTGCCGAAATATCCAACTAAATGACTTAGTAAAAA
>CALGKL010000218.1 GCA_937930495.1 uncultured Gloeocapsa sp. | reverse complement strand
ATTGTTTACTCCCAACCGGTAGGTCTTGTAACCAGTTTTTTTCTGATGGGGACCGAGGGGGAGTTAGCTGGATTACTGGTTTAGGGATAGGTTCGGTGGGAAGGTAATTGGGGTTAAGTTCCTCTTTAGGAGAAGTTTGAGTCATGATTGTTTCGTGGTTTATTGTACTTTGAATCTACCTACTGTAGCTTGTAGTTCTTGCGCTACTTTTTGCAGTCGTTTAAAGGATTCTGATACTTCTGTAGCTGTTTTAGAGGTTGTACTAGAAGTTAAGGCGACATTGGTCATAGTCTGAGAAACATTTTCACTAGTTTTAGCTTGTTCTCCTGCTGCTTTGGCGATTTCAGCGACTAACTGGTTAATTTTGGCTGAGGCCGCGGTGATGCGGTTCAAATTTGCTCTAGTTTCTTCTACTAATTTAGTACCTGTAACTACTTGTTCTGTACCCGATTCCATCGCTGCTACTACTTCGTTGGTTTCGGCTTGAATTTCGGCTACGGTTTTTTCGATTTCGGCGGTTGCTTCTGCTGATTGTTGAGCCAGGGAGCGGACTTCATCAGCGACCACGGCGAAACCTCGACCTTCTTCTCCAGCGTGAGCTGCTTCAATGGAGGCGTTGAGTGCTAGGAGGTTGGTTTGTTCAGCGAAACTACTAATCAGGTTAACGACTTTGGAAATTTTCTGGGTTGATTCTCCTAAGCGTTTTACTTTTTTGGCTGTTTCGGCTACGGTTTCTCGAATGGCCATGATTCCATCTACGGTACGGTTCATGGCTTCATCTCCTAATTCTACGCTTTCTACTGCTTGTTTTACCACTGCTTCTGCTTCTTCGGCGTTCATCGCTACGGCTCGAATTGATTCGGTCATGGCTTGGATTTCGTCGAGAGCGGCGCTGATGTTTTCGGCTTGGTTGATCGCTTCTACGGATAATAATTGTACGGAGGTTTCGTTAGTCAGGGTGGTTTCGGCTACCTGTTGGCTAGCTTCGAGTACTTGGGTTACGATTCGTCGTAAGCTTTCGATGGTGGCGTTATAGGAGTCGGCGATCGTTCCGATTTCATCGGCGGTAACACTGGCTCTAATGGTTAAGTCTCCTTGACTGACGGGATCTACTTCCATCAATAGTTCTAAGGCTCGTTGTTGTAGTTGTTCTCTTCCGCTACGTTGTTCGGCTTCGGCTCTTTTTTGGGCTTCTACGAGTTCGATCCGTTCGATGGCTAGTCCTACTTGAGTAGAGACTTGACCGAAGAAGCTAATTTCTCCCGCTTCCCAGTTACGTGGTCCTGAACATTGGTGGGCGATCAGCAAGCCTAGAAGTTCACCTTTTGTCAATAAAGGTGCTACAAGGTTGGCTCTGACTCCAAAGGGGCTTAGTTGTTGTAGGTGACACTCTGTTAAACCGGCGTTATAAATATCTGGGGTGGCTTGAATTCTTCCTTGTTTGTATTTTTCTACGTATCTGTCGGCAAAACAGGGGTCGGCGATGGTTGCTCCTAATGCTCTTGGCCAATTTCCTTGCACTGATTCGGCGACAATTGTTCCTTGCCAGGTTTCGTCAAAGCGATAGATAATGACTCTATCTGCTTGGATGCTGTCTCTGATTTCTTCGGTTGCTTGGTCAAAGATACTTTCTAAATCTAAGGCCGCGGATAGTTTGAGGGTGATATCTTTCAATTGTTCGGTGAGTTTGATGCCTAGTTTTTGTTCTTGCAGAAGGTCAACTCTTTCTAACGCTGGTCCTAGTTGGGCTGCTACTTGACTGAAGAAATCTATTTCTGTTGCTTCCCAATTACGCGGTCCTGAACATTGATGGGTGATTAATAGGCCGATGAGATTGTTTTTGACTATAATCGGTGCTACGAGGTTGGCTCTGACCTGAAATGGTTCTAACTGTTGCAGGTGACAATCCGTTAAACCGGCGTTGCGAATGTCTGGTGTGGCTTGAACTCTTCCTTGTTTGTATTTTTCTACGTATTTCTCGGCAAAACAGGGGTCAGCGATGGTTGCTCCTAGTGCTCTTGGCCAATTTCCCTGCACTGATTCGGCTATGATAGTACCTTTCCATGTTTCATCAAAGCGATAGATAATGACTCTATCTGTCTTGAGACTGGCTCTGATTTCTTTGAGGACGGTTTCAAAGATCGCTTCTCTATCTAATGCTCCTGCTATTTTGAGGGTGATATCTTTGAGTTTGCTCCCTTGGATACTGGTTAGTTGTTGTTCTTTGACTAGGTTACTGAGGCGATCGCTGACAGCGTTGAGATTGCTTTGTATCTGTCCTATTTCATCGGTACTGCCAACCACTAGGGGTGTTTCTAAGGTTCTAGTTGTTAGGGTTTGGCTGGCTTGGGCTGCTTGGATAATCGGTTTGGTGAAGCGATCGGCTAGGGTTTTGCCTATGGCCGCGCTGACTAAGCCTAAGCCTAATGTACTTAAGATGAGCGGTATTTCCGGGTTGCGCCCTCTTTTAGCTATGGTTACTGGTGTTGCTAAGGCTGTTCTCCAGTTTAAGTCGTATTCTTTGAGTTGGGTTGAGGGTAACAGGGCAACTATTTTTTGTTCTCCTCCCTGGAAGTCAAAGGCGTAAGCGTCTTCTCTTTGTAGGGGAAGGTTGGGGAAAATCTCTTCTATTCCTTGCCCAATCTTGTCGGCTGTACTTGCTGCTGTAATTTTGTCACTACCATCGATGACAAAGAATTCTTTTGATTCTAACTGGTATCTAGCTAAAAGTCGGTTAAAAACATCCGTAGGAATGCTCGCACCTATTACCCCAATGATTTGTCCCGTATTTTTATCTTTTACCGGTGCGGTAATATAAAATTTGTGGGTTTTGGCGGTTTGACTATATTGAGGTTGACTGATTAGGGGTTTTTCTCTACCTAACACTTGTTGAAAAAACTTGCTCTCGCTTTCGTCTAGTGGTTCTCCTGAGCTGGCGAGTATTTTACCTGTACTATCTAAAAATACTATATTTCTATAATAGGGATAGGTTTGACGATATATATCTAATCTGTTATTTTTTTCGGCTTTGCTGCTATTAGCTCTTAATTCTGGATCGGTAAATAAGTCTAGTTGTCCTAGAGCATTTACATCTTTAAGGCGATCGCTGACGAATAGTTGTACTGTTTCGTTTAAATTTGTGGTTTCTATTTTTTGGGTTTCGATTATTTCTTGACGGGTTTGTCGGTTAGCGAGATAGTAACTTATTCCCCCTAGGGTTAAGACGGGAAGGCTACTCAGGGCGATCGCTGCTATGCTAACTTTATTTTGAATACTTAGGTTTTGCCACCACCCTCCTGATGATTTTTGATTACTAGGGATTACCTTTGATTCTACTTGATGCTTATTTATTTCTGTACCTGTAATCACTGCTTCAATCCCAGGGTTATTATCATCTTGGGGATTGGGTGCTGGTTGTTTTGGAGATAACTGGGTCATATTATTGTGTAACTGCTGTTATTTATTTACTCTGACTCTCTTCTAATTATATAATTCCCTAAATTCTAAGGTAACTAACCTTTATTTTTATTTAAAATATGCTTCTTCCCTCGTGAGACAATGGTTTCCTTGATTACCACAATTGCCGAGGCGTCATTTTTCTTTTCTTTTTATAATCTAAAATCTTGCCAACTGGGTAACAAGACAATTAGCTAAAGGCATAATAACTTTACTACTTGGAGCATTCTCTTCCTGAATGAACAATAATTTTTTGCTCAAAAACGAGGTCAGATTTTGAATTTTTAATATTTTTAACAGTACTTTCGCTGGCTATTCCTAATTAAGAAAAAAGGAGCAAACTGAGCCAAAATAGTAAACAGACAACATTTTTATCAACCATCAAAAACGTTTAAAACTACAAAATATAATTTTAAAAATAATTAAACCGAATTGGTTGATTTTGCTCAAACTAATATAACTTGATTTCTAAAAAGGCTATTTGGCTGATATCCTGAAAATATATAAATTTGATTGACTTTTCCCTTTCAAAAGATTTTCCTCAGTTATCTATGCTTCAAGTTATCTTGAGTTCGGGATAAGTTCAGTGTTTTTACTGTTGACAGTCCTCTGAGTAGAGAAATAGGAATCAGGAAAGCCAGCCATAACCCAATTAAGTTAAGATTAACTAATAGATATTGTTAAGTAAAACTAAGCTGTGACAGAATCCAAGAGTTATCAAAATACCGTTAATCTACCTCAAACTAAATTTGAGATGAGGGCTAATTCTGTAGTCAGAGAGCCAGAATTACAGCAGTTTTGGCTTGAAAACCAAGTTTATGAGAGATTGTCCGAAGAAAATCCCCGAGAAAGCTTTATTTTGCACGATGGTCCCCCCTACGCCAATGGCTCTCTACATATGGGACACGCTCTGAATAAAACTCTCAAAGATATTATCAATAAGTATAAACTACTCAGAGGTTATAAGGTTAAATATATTCCCGGTTGGGATTGTCACGGGTTGCCAATAGAATTAAAAGTCTTACAAAAACTCAAACCCGCAGAAAGAGCAGAGTTAACCCCTTTGAAATTACGCAAATTAGCTCAGGAATTTGCTCTAGAAGCGGTAACTTCTCAAAAAGAAGGATTTAAACGCTTTGGGGTTTGGGGCGACTGGGAACATCCCTATTTAACTTTAACACCAGAATACGAAGCAGCTCAAATAGGGGTATTTGGGGCAATGGCTTTAGCGGGATATATCTATAGGGGTTTAAAACCTGTACATTGGAGTCCAAGTTCTCGTACCGCTTTAGCAGAAGCTGAATTAGAATATCCTGAGGGTCATACTTCTTTGAGCATCTATGCTGCTTTTAAAGTAGTCAGCTTAAGTACTAAAGCTGAAGAAATTCTGAAACCTTTTAGAGAAGATTTAGGGGTAGGAATCTGGACAACCACTCCTTGGACAATTCCTGGTAACTTAGCAGTAGCGGTCAATCCTCATTTGCGTTACGCAGTGGTAACCGGTAGTTCAACCCATGGTTATCTGATTGTAGCTCAAGAATTAGTGGGGAGATTAACAGAGATTCTGGGAACTAAATTAGAAGTGGTGGCAACTATATTAGGAGAGGATTTAGAATATTGCACCTATCGTCACCCTCTCTATGATCGGGAAAGTCCTATAGTACTAGGGGGAGATTATATCACGACGGAATCGGGGACAGGTTTAGTACATACAGCTCCAGGACATGGACAAGAAGATTATATCGTAGGTCAGAAATACGGGTTACCGATTCTCTCTCCCGTAGATGATGCTGGAAATTTTACAGCTGAAGCGGGAGAATTCGCAGGGTTAAATGTACTTAAAGACGCTAACCAGGCGATTATAACAGCTTTAGCTAGTCAAGGAGCTTTGTTAAAAGAAGAGCCCTATGTACATAAGTATCCCTATGATTGGCGCACGAAAAAACCGACTATCTTTCGAGCTACAGAGCAATGGTTCGCCTCGGTAGAAGGATTCCGCAATCAAGCTTTAGAAGCGATCGCTTCCGTAGAATGGATACCTAGTCAAGGACAAAACCGCATTACTCCTATGGTAGCGGAAAGGAGCGATTGGTGTATCTCTCGTCAACGCAGTTGGGGTGTCCCGATACCGGTATTCTATGATGTAGAGACGAATGAACCGTTATTAAATGGGGAAACGATCGCTCACGTACAACAAATTATCGCGGCAAAAGGGTCTGATGCTTGGTGGGA
>CALGKL010000217.1 GCA_937930495.1 uncultured Gloeocapsa sp. | reverse complement strand
TGAACTAGGTGTAGAGGTAGTAGAGTTAGATCTGACCACTAATTTTACCGCAGCTAGAGCCCGTAATGCTGGTTTTGCTAGGTTGTTAGAATTATTCCCCAATCTTGATTACGTGCAATTTATTGATGGAGATTGTGAATTAGTAGAAGGTTGGATAGATGTAGCTTTAGAAACAATATCTAGCAATAGTGATATTGTGGCAATTTGTGGTTGGAGACAAGAAAAATACCCTGAGGCCAGTTTATATAATCAAGTATGCGATATGGAATGGCATATGGGGAATGTTGGTGAAGTAGATACTTTTGGTGGAGAGGTAATCATTCCTGTGGCTACCTTTAAAAAAGTAGGGGGTTATGACAATAAGATAATTGCAGCAGAAGATGATGAACTAGCAGTACGTTTACGTCAAACGGGTGGTAAAATCATACGTATCGATCAGACCAGTAGCTTACATGATGCTAATATGCACAGTATGGCTGAATGGTGGAAAAGAATTAAGCGTTCAGGTTATGCTTATGCTCAAGTAGCAGAGATCCACGGTAAACCACCAGAGCGTAAATTTGTCAAAGAGCTCAAGAGAGTTTTAATCTGGGGTTTAGCTGTTCCTTTAATTTCTTTGAGTGCTGCTATTTTTACCAAAGGCTTAGCATTATTGATATTTTTACGTTATCCTTTTTCCGTTCTAATGGTCACCTATAGAAGTTTACAGAAAAATTTTTCGCCTCGGGCTAGTTTGGCTTGGGGGTTATCTTGTGCTTTTTCTCCTTTTCCAGGTGCAGCCGGAGCTATTAAATATTATCTAGATCGCTGGCGTAAACGGGAAGCTAGAATTATCGAATATAAATAGTTTGGCTTTTAAAAGAAAAAATTATTGAATTTAGGGATCAAGAGGTTCTAAAATTGCTAGAGTTAACCCCTAGAATTACTTTTGTAGTAAAACATAGAAGGACTCATGACAACTAGAGTTGGAATAGTAGGAACTGGTTATATTGCTGATTTTCATTACAAAGCTCTGCGGTTGTTAGCACCTGCGGTAGAATTAGTCGCGGTTTGTGACTTAAATTTAGCTTTAGCTGAAGAATTTGCCCAATCCAGGAATATTCCTAATGTCTATAACGATATGGCTAAAATGCTTTCATCAGAATCTCTTGATGTATTGCATATACTAACTCCTCCGAATATACACTATTTAAACGCATTACAAGCCCTAGAGGCAGGTGTAGATGTTTTTATTGAAAAACCTTTCTGTCATCAATTGGTAGATTGTCAAAATTTGCGCTCTTTAGCTAAAGAAGCTGACAGAATTATTGGGATCAGTCATAATTTTCTTTATGCAGAACCCTATGAAAAATTAAAAGCCGACATCCAACAAGGATATATTGGCAAAATAGACCAGGTAGATATCGTTTGGAACAGAGAATTAGGGTTACTCAAATCAGGTCCCTTTGGAATGTGGATGCTTCAACATCCTAAAAATATCTTATTTGAAATAGTACCTCATTCTTTGGCACATACTCTAGATCTTGTGGGACAACCAGATTCTCTAGAAGTAAAAGTCAACGATAAAATCCTATTACCTCGAGGACTAGAATTCTATCAACGCTGGGATATATCGGGAAGAAAAGGTAATACTAGCTTCAATATGCGCTTTTCTTTCCTAGAAGCTTATCCAGAATACTATGTACATGTTCGAGGAACCAATGGGGCAGCGATCGTTGATTATGAAAAGAATACATATAGTTTATATACCAATAAATCGGCACAACCAGATCTAGATCGCTATTTAAATGTAATGCAAAAAGCTAGAGATAGTTTTGCACAAGCTAACGAGACTTTGAAAAAATTAGTTTTCGCCAAAATGGGTCTTTCCAGTGGCGGAGGACCATTTGAAGATAGTATAGCCAGAACAGTGGCAAGTTTTTACCAAACCAGAGGAAATCGATTAGATGAGCGAGTCTCAGCTAGTTTTGGTGAAGCGGTAGTAGCTTTAGGAGAATGGATCGCTAAAGAAGCAAATATTCCCGAACCAGAAATAAAAACGGCCTACGCTCCAGAGACAGCTGTGAACGCACCCCTGAAAAACCCCACTGTCTTAGTTACAGGAGGAACGGGATTTATTGGTAAAGCTTTAGTAAAACAATTGTGTCAACAGGGTTATGGAGTACGTTTGTTAACCAGAGATCCTCGCAATTGCCCACCAGATTTACTCGAATTAGGGGTAGAAGTAGTCAAGGGAGATTTTAGAAATCCTGAAACTGTAGAACCAGCATTAGAAGGTATTGAGTACGTTTACCATTTAGCACGTCATTTAGGGAAGAAATGGGATGAGTTTTTGACTCTAGACGTCAACCCTACTATAGCCCTGGCCAAATTATGCTTAAAACACAAGATCAAACGCTTTTTCTATACATCTTCCATAGCTATTTATGATGTAAGCGATAAATCAGTAACTATCACCGAAAAAACACCTCCTCACCCTGGTATTCTCAGAGGGATACCCTATGCTCGCGCTAAAGCAGAAAATGAAAAAATCTTACTAGAAATGCATAAAAAAGAGGGACTACCAGTAGTTATTTTCCGTCCTGCGGTTGTTTTAGGTTCAGGGGGAGACCCCTGTCACCTAGGAATTGCTAATTGGCCCAATAAATCTAGTGTGTCTATTTGGGGTGATGGCGAAAGTTTATTACCGATTGTTTTAGTAGATGATCTAGCTTCAGCAATGGTTAACGCTATTAAAGCGCCTAATATTGAGGGTGAAGACTTCAACTTAAGTAGCGTCTGTTCGATCAGTATCAATGAATATTTAGACGAGTTGGAAAAATACGGTAATTTAAAATTACGTCGTCTGCGAACACCAGCTTGGCGCTATTATTTTCTGGGACTCGCTAAATGGCTGATTAAAACCATCGGTAAGGACTCTAGTGCTATTTTTCCTAGTTATACTGAGGCTAAAAGTCGGGGTTTTGGTTCTTTGTTCGATTGTTCTAAAGCGGAAAAAATGTTAGATTGGCATCCCGTACAGGAGCGCGAAGAATTGATTGAAAAAGCGATCAAGATTCCAGTAGAAGAGTTCTATCAGTCCTAAATGGAAAAGGTGCGCTAGTTTTTAACTAACGCACCCTGAGGATTAGTTAACTATCTTCTTCACGGAGTTTATCTAGAACGCTACGATCCTCTAGAGTAGAAGTATCCCCTAGGGCTTCTTGTCCAGCTGCTAGATTACGTAATAATCGACGCATAATTTTACCTGAGCGAGTTTTAGGCATCCCCTCGGTAAAGCGAATCTGACCGGGACGAGCGATCGCCCCGATTTCCTTGACTACGTGTTGTTTCAATTCTTCTGCTAGAGACTCATCGGGATGATAATTATTTTCTAAAGTCACAAAGGCGACGATTTCTTCTCCTTTGACTTCGTCGGGACAACCAACTACCGCAGCTTCAGCTACAGAGGGATGAGAGACTAAGGCTGATTCTATCTCCATTGTGCCGAGACGGTGACCGGAAACGTTAATTACGTCGTCGACGCGCCCCATCACCCAGAAATAACCCTGTTCGTCGCGACGTGCTCCATCTCCTGCAAAATAGAAGTATTGTCCATCTTTGGGAGGAATATGTTCCCAGTAGGTGCGTCGAAAGCGATCGGGGTCTTTGTAAACGGTACGCATCATACCGGGCCAAGGATGTTTAATCACTAGATAACCACCTTGATTATCGGGAACGGGATTACCTTCTAAATCCACCACATCGGCGATAATTCCTGGAAAGGGGAGTGTTGCTGAACCTGGTTTAGTAGGTGTAGCCCCAGGTAGGGGAGTAATCATCACTCCTCCTGTTTCGGTTTGCCACCAGGTATCGACGATGGGACAACGTCCACCCCCAATAATCCGATGATACCAGATCCAGGCTTCGGGGTTGATTGGTTCTCCCACTGTCCCTAAAAGTCTTAAAGAGGAGAGATTGCGGGCTTTGGGGTGGTGTTCACCCATTTTGATAAAAGCGCGAATCGCTGTCGGTGCGGTATAAAAGATATTGACGCCGTATTTTTCAATCACGTCCCAAAAACAGCCAGGATTACTCGGACGGGGGACGCCTTCATATATAACCGTAGTCGCACCATTAGACAGTGGTCCATAGACGATGTAGCTATGACCCGTGATCCAGCCCACATCAGCAGTACACCAATAGACGTCGGTATCTTGCAGGTCAAAAATCCATTTGGTAGTAATGTGACTGTAAAGGTTATAACCTCCCGTGGTGTGTACTACTCCTTTGGGTTTGCCTGTAGTGCCACTGG
>CALGKL010000216.1 GCA_937930495.1 uncultured Gloeocapsa sp. | reverse complement strand
TACCTGTGTTGTGAGCGATAATGCCAGAATTCATTGGGGAGAAATGGTTAAAGAAGCTATTGAAAAAGCCGGAGCAAAAATCATTTATTTATCTCCCTATTCTCCTGAATTTTCGCCAATTGAAAATTTCTGGTCAAAAGTTAAAGCTATCTTGAAAAAACTTAAAGCAAGAACTTATAAAGATTTAATTGAGGAGATTTTTGATGCTATGGCTCAAGTTACTCAACAAGATATTCGCAACTGGTTTGCTCATTGCTGCTACTGTCCCTCATGAGTCCAAGAAACGCTATAAACAGCGGCAAATTTAGCCAGAAGGCTTAGAAACCTTAATCAATCATCTATAACTTTCAAAAGTCGTTTATTTTGTCATCTTGGGGAAGAAGATAATCTGAAACTAAAAGCTAGGGTTTTTGATTTCCTGTTGCTAGTCTTGATGATCAAGTTAGAATCAATTTTGTGTAAAATATAGTAGTAGCTTAGATTAATTATTTATGGCCGGGTCATCGAAAAAGTCTCAGCAAACAATCATAGAAGACTATCACAACATAGATACAGATAAGCTGACACCGATGTATCAGCATTACGTCCAGGTAAAGGAACAATACCCCAACGCTTTATTACTTTACCGAGTCGGAGACTTTTTTGAATGTTTCTTTCAAGACGCAATTACCATCGCTAGAGAATTAGAATTAGTCCTCACGAGTAAAGAAGGTGGGAAAGAAATCGGACGCATAGCGATGACAGGAGTACCCCATCACGCTCTCGAACGCTACGCACGCTTACTGATTGAAAAAGGCTACGCCATCGCCATTTGTGACCAAGTAGAAGATGCAGCAGTAGCCGCAGCAGAAAAACGTATTGTAACTAGAGAGATTACTAAAGTCCTCACACCAGGAACCCTCACCGACGAGGAGATGTTATCGGCAAAACGCAATAACTATTTAGCCTCAGTGGTGGTAGCTAAAGAACATTGGGGATTAGCTTATACAGATATTACCACAGGAGAATTTTGGACGACTCAATCGAGTAATTTAGGGGATTTAAGCCTGGAATTACTGCGTTTACAACCCGCTGAGGTCCTATTTCCCACCAATAGTCCCGATTTGAATAGTTTACTACGTCCCGGGGAAAAATCCACCGATTTACCCCCATATCTCCCCGATAGTCTCTGTTATTCCCTACGTTCTCAATCACCCTTTAGCTTAGCTGAAGCTAAACCTCGTCTATTAACCTATTTTAGATTACGTTCCCTTGAGGGGGTTGGTTGTGAACATTTACCCCTAGCTATTCGCGCCGCAGGTGGATTACTGCAATACCTAGAAGAAACCCAAAAAGCCCATCAAGTCCCCTTGCAGACTCCACGTACCTATAATTTAAGCGACTATTTGATTTTAGACCCCCAAACCCGACGCAACCTAGAAATCATTCAAACAGTTAGAGATGGAGCGTATCACGGTTCCTTACTTTGGGCTTTGGATCGCACTTGTACTGCTATGGGGGGACGAACGTTACGCCGTTGGTTATTACAACCTCTGTTAGATAGACAATGGATTGTCGCTCGTCAGGAAACGATTACAGAATTAATCAAAAATTTGAGCTTAAGGGAAGAGATTCGCCAAATACTGAAAAATATCTATGATTTAGAGCGTTTATCAGGACGTATTGGCGCGGGAACAGCCAATGCTAGAGATTTACTCGGGTTAGCTGAATCTTTATTTAAGTTAAAAGAATTATCGGAATTAGTTAGCAATTGTGAGTCTATCTATTTGCGCGC
Organism: uncultured Gloeocapsa sp.; assembly: GCA_937930495.1. GTDB lineage: Bacteria > Cyanobacteriota > Cyanobacteriia > Cyanobacteriales > Gloeocapsaceae > Gloeocapsa. Next base: position 5,235 of record CALGKL010000216.1, on the reverse strand, counting down.
TCTACAACAAGTTCCTCCCGATTTAGAAGCGATCGCCAAACAGATTACGAGTTATCTAGTAGAGTCTCCCCCCCAACACCTCAAGGAAGGGGGATTGATTCGGGATGGAATTAACCCAGAATTAGATCGATTACGTCAAACTTTGATTGATGATAAAGAATGGTTGACCAATTTAGAGTTAACCGAAAGGGAAAAAACGAAAATTAGTAATCTGAAGGTTGGTTATAACAAAACCTTTGGCTATTATCTGAGTTTACCTCGTTCCAAAGCTGACCAAGTTCCCCCCCATTACGAACGCAAACAAACCCTATTAAATGAGGAACGTTATATAACCGCTGAATTAAAAGCCAGAGAAACCAGGATTCTAACCGCTCAAGATGATCTCAATGATTTAGAATACGAGATTTTTACTAATCTGAGAACAGAAGTAGCCGCAAAAGTCAGCAAAATTAGAGATCTAGCTAAAGCAGTAGCAGCGGTTGACGTACTCGCTGGGTTAGCAGATATAGCCGTAACCCAGGGTTATTGTTGTCCGGAAATCATCCCTGGACGTCAAATGAAAATAATAGATGGGAGACATCCTGTGGTTGAACAATCCCTAGGTGCAGGTTTTTTTGTCCCTAATTCCACGACTATGGGTGAGTCTAACTCCGATTCCCCTGATTTGATTATCCTCACCGGACCTAATGCTAGTGGCAAAAGTTGTTATCTGCGTCAGGTAGGTTTAATCCAATTAATGGCGCAAATGGGGAGCTACGTTAGCGCGACAGCAGCTAGTCTCAGTATATGCGATCGCATTTTTACCCGTGTAGGTGCAGTAGATGATTTAGCCACAGGACAATCTACCTTTATGGTGGAAATGAATGAAACCGCTAATATCCTCAATCACGCTACTAAGAAATCTTTAGTATTACTAGATGAAATCGGTAGGGGAACAGCAACCTTTGACGGTTTGTCTATCGCTTGGGCTGTAGCCGAATATCTCGCAACAACCATACAAGCGAAAACGATTTTTGCCACTCATTACCACGAACTCAACGAATTAGCCTCGATTTTAGAAAATGTCGCCAACTATCAGGTTACGGTCAAAGAACTCCAGGATGAAATCATTTTCTTACATCAAGTAACTCCTGGAGGAGCCGATCGCTCCTACGGGATCGAAGCAGGAAGACTCGCGGGTTTACCCCCTGTTGTCATTCAACGGGCTAAACAAGTCATGACCCAAATAGAACAACATAGTAAAATTGCCCTAGGATTGCGTCAGGGTATTCAATAAATAAAGCTCTCTAACTTCTAGTCCTTACTATTTTTATAATTGTCCCTGAATACTGCTAAATCAGCAGCAACAGAGACAGATATTTTTTTGACCGTCATAGCTTACCAAAAGGTAAGAAATATTATTACTACCGAATTTTACCAGTTTGATCAATTCCTAGTCTATCCTGATTATTGCTTCCGGTTGAAATTGATTATTTTCATCTAATACCCAACTCAGTATGGTTTCCGGTTGACCTTGACGTAGGGAAATAATTAGATAAGAATAACCCTGATGGGCGATCGCCCGGTCAAACTCTGAAGGAAGAGGGGGATGTTCCGGATGAGAATGATAGATACCGATAATCTCCAGATTTAACTCACGAGCGAGTTTGCTATAAGCTAACATCTTTTGGGGTGCAATACTAAAACGATTGCGTTTACTCGCTCCGGGCGTATTGAATATTTCCTGTGACCAACTATTCTCCGCTTCCTGAACTTGTTGTACTAGTTTCTTTTTGCCCAGGAGTAATCCACAACATTCTTCAGGATAGGTTTTGAGGGCGTGGGTTTGGATTTGTTGTAGTTGTCTTAACTTTATTTGCAGCATAGGGGATAACTAGCTTTAGGCACTTAAATTAAATTTTCGGTAACATTTTTTAACATTTTGCTGTAATCGTACCTTGCTCCTTTATGATTAGGTATAAAGTTTTATAAGATCCACAAGATATGGAGGTTTTCTCTTGGCTATTCCTCTTTTAAACTATACTCCTGTAAGCCAAAATCAGCGCGTGGCAGGATATGAAGTCCCAGGTGAAGAGCAACCCAGAATCTACTCAACAGAAAATTTACTTTCTGGTTCTGATTTAGATGATTTAATTTGGGCCGCCTATCGCCAAATCTTTAGCGAACATCAGATTCTCAAAAGTAACCGTCAAACCTTTCTAGAATCTCAATTCCGTTCAGGTCAACTAACGGTTCGGGATTTTATCGTGGGATTAGCAACATCTGACCCCTTTATCAGATTCAATTACCAACCCAACAGTAACTATCGTTTTGCTGAAATCTGCGTTCAACGTATTTTAGGACGAGATGTCTATAACGAAAAAGAAAAAATTGCTTGGTCAATTGTGATTGCGACCAAAGGGGTAAAAGGATTCATCGAAGATTTGGTTAATAGTGAAGAATACATGACCAATTTTGGTTATGATATTGTTCCTTTCCAACGTCGTCGTAACCTACCTCAAAGAGATTTAGGAGAAACTCCCTTTAACTTAAAAACTCCTCGTTATAATGATTACCATCGGGCACAGTTAGGTTTCCCTCAAATCATCTGGCAAAACGCGATCAGACGTTTTACTCCCCAAGAAAAAGCTCCCAAAGCTGGCGATCCTTCTCTCTTCTTGAGCATGGCTCGCAATATTGCGCCTAAAGGAAGTCCTACACCTCGGGTATCGGCGATGAATATTAACATTGAAGCTTCTGTACCTTACCGCAAAAAGTAAGTATTAAGTCGCAGCATAGGTTAGTCAAAAGAGAGTAGTCTAGGATTGGCAGGGTGACTGGTGCTCTGGTTATCTTGTCAATCTCAGAAGACTCTCTGATTTAATGTGTTGAGACCGAAAATTAAGCACAAAAGCGTGTCGCTACCCTTAACCAGAGTCTTTTTTGCTCATCAATAAACGTAATTAAATAAAATAAGATGGAATCAATCAAACTAGGCAAAACAGATTTAGAAGTAACCATCATCGGTATCGGTACATGGGCTTGGGGAGATAAATTCTTCTGGAATTATGGTAAACAATATGGAGCATCTCAAGTTCAAGAAGCATTCAACGCCTCTTTAGAAGCAGGTATCACCTTTTTTGACACAGCGGAAGTTTATGGACTAGGAGAATCAGAGAAATTCTTAGGTAATTTTAGTAAACAAACAACACAACCAATCGATATTGCTACTAAATACGCTCCCTTACCTTGGCGTATTTCTCCCCAAGCGGTCACCGATGCGATCAACGCTAGCTTAAAAAGGCTACAGCTAAACACAGTTACACTGTACCAAATACATTGGCCTTTTAACTTTATTATGAGTCAAGAAACCCTCCTGAATACTTTAGCCGATGCTGTACAAGCAGGTAAAATCAAAAGTATCGGGGTAAGCAACTATTCAGCAACCCAGATGGAGGAAGCCTATAATATTCTTGGTAAAAGAGATATCCCTTTAGCCGTAAATCAAGTACAATATTCCCTACTTTACCGTCAGATAGAGACCAAAGGTATCAAACAAAAAGCCGACGAATTAGGAGTAACTATTCTCGCTTATAGTCCTTTAGCCCAAGGATTACTCACGGGTAAATATACACCAGAAACTAAACCCGATGGCGCGCGTAAATTCGACTCTCGTTTTAGCGGTCAAGGACTAACCAAGATTAAACCAGTATTGGATCTTTTATTCAATCTAGCTGCAAAATACCAAAAAACCCCTGGACAAATAGCCTTGAATTGGTTAATTTGTCAGGGTAATGTTATTCCCATTCCTGGGGCTAAAAATGCCCAACAAGCCAAGGAAAATGGCGGGGCTGCTATGTGGAGACTTAGTAGTGAGGATCTCAAGGAATTAGAAACAGTTTCTCGCCCCTGGTTATAGAGAGATAATTCTAGCTGTACCATGACAATCTATTCTACCCTGAGCAAGAGTCAGGTTTTCTAATTGTACTTGGGAACCTAGATCGACTTCATAATTGTGTAGGGTAATTTGTTCTGTCTTAGTTTCAATCTGAATTGGGTTTAACAGTAGTTTACGGTGACTAGCTAAACTTAAACCAGATTTCCAGTTAATGGGAGTAACGATCGCTCCTTGAGAATCCACAGCAATAGCTTTAAGGACGAGTTTATCGGGTTTTATTTCTAGGTTTCGCCAATTTATGTCTAAATTTTCTAAAGAATCATCCTTAATAAAGCTTTTTAATAAATCTGTCAAAGCGGTAGCTAATAACTGAGAAGTCAGAGAGAGATTGAGTTGAGTCTGTTCTAGGGTAATTTTACCCTTAACCAGAATCGGTTCAAGTAAACGTAAAGGTTGACCTTTAATTACTTGTCCTAAATTGATTTTGATATTTTCTCCGGTTAATTCTACTTGGTTTAAATGTATCCCTTGATATACTGGTGCAATACTTCCGAGAAAGACACCAGGTATATAACCACTGAGAATCTGACGATTAGTACCAGTTATCTGAATTTGCAGTTGTTCAACCTGATCTAATTGAGAGTGTAACCAGAGATTAACCGCGGGAGAGAGGACTTTGCTAACGATATCTTTCATACTCGCTTAATAATCGGTAAATTTTCTTAATGATACTTTATACCTTTCGACCTAAAATAACTAAATCTCTTTTTTGGTCATCGAGTTGCGCAACTTCGGGTAAATAACCCCATTCCTGAAACCCCTGTTTTTTAAATAAGCTTAAACTCGGTTGATTATGAGCAAAGATAAAGGCTAAAAGATTGTTAATCTTCAGCCTAGGACTGTCAGTGATCGCTTTTGTTAGTAATTGTTGACCGATTCCTTGACGTCGCCAACTCACTGCTACATAAAGACTTATTTCTGCAGTATGACGATAAGCGGGACGTCCATAAAAATTTTGCAAACTCAACCATCCCCCAATCTCATCCTCTATTTCTAATACCCAAATTGGGCGATCGCTAGAATTATGAACTTTAAACCAATCGAGACGACTTTCCACAGTTACAGGGTTTAAATCTGCTGTAGCTAGTCGACTTGGTATGCTAGCGTTATAAATTTCTACAATAGCTGGTAAATCTAGTTCTGTTGCTTCCCGAATTTGTTTAAACATAAATAAATATAAACATCGAACTCAAAATGACTAAAATTAATTTGTACCCTATTAAAGACCAAATTAGTGATAAATTTGCAGCAATTTGCCAACACAACCCCGATTTATCCTTAGAATTATCAGCGACTGG
>CALGKL010000215.1 GCA_937930495.1 uncultured Gloeocapsa sp. | reverse complement strand
CTTAAGCAAACCGATAGCAAAACGAGAAAAAGTAATCGTTTGCGTAGATGATAGCCCCACAGTAATCAGAGTTATTAATCATTATCTCAATCCTCTGCAGGTCAAAATTCATCCCATCACCGAATCTCCTAAAGCCCTCATGGAGATTATCCGCATCAAACCAGATCTGATTCTTTTAGATATCGGAATGCCCGATTTAGATGGTTATCGTTTATGTAGCTTGATCAGGAATCATTCAGCCTTAAATGCCATACCGATAATTATGGTAACGGGAAAAAATGGACTCATAGATCGCGCTAAAGCAAAAATTGTCGGAGCAACTGATTATTTAACTAAACCATTTGGGCAAGATAAACTTAACGAGATTGTCTTAAAATATCTCGGGTAATTATTATTAATCAAGAGGCAAAAATGCTTACAGTTCTCGTAGTAGAAGACGTACTCTCTCAACAGCAACTAATTGCTAGTTATCTCCAAGAAGTTGGCTACAACGTAATTAATGCCAACAGCGGACAAGAAGCACTAGAAAAGGTTAATCACCAAAAACCAGATGTAGTAATTACAGATTTGGTCATGCCTGGAATGAGTGGTTTGGAATTATGTCGCAGTCTCAAAAAAAATCCCACCACGCAAAAATTACCCGTGATCGCCTGTACTTCCAAAAATCAAGAATTGGATCGTCTCTGGGGGATGAAACAAGGAATTGATGTCTATGTAACCAAACCCTTTACCAAAGAAGAAATTATCCGCGCAGTACGCTCCGTAGCTAATTAAATAACTAATTGAGAATCGTAGCTAAACGATTCTCAATCCAACCACAGAAATAGGATTAAATGATTGATACTTATGAGTCAATATCCGGAGCTATTATTATCAAGTTTAGTTCAAAAAGAAGCCTACTTGAATCTACAGGTAAACCGCTCAACTCAGGTAATTTTACCGATGACACAAACCCAAGAGGTAGTTGTCAGAGAAAAAGAGAAAATAACCCCTATTCCTAATATGGGAGCATTTGTTCTGGGGTTGCTAAATCAACGTAGTCAGGTAGTCTGGGTAATAGACTTAGCAGCCATGTTTAATTTTACTCCCCTAAATTCAGAACTAGCCACCTATAATATTGCCATAATAAGTATTAACAAAAAATCCCTAGGATTAGCCGTAGAAGAAATCAAAGGAATTAAACAAATTAACCCAGAAGAAATTCAATCCCCTATAGGAGTAGTCAACCCCAGTTTAGTCCCTTATTTGAAAGGTTGTGTCTTTCAAAAACCAAGCTCGATGTATTTAGTCTTAGAACCTCAGGCATTTCTCTCAGGAAAAATTTACTATAATTCAGGTATAAACATTAGGTAATAATTATGACTAAAGAATTAGAAATAATCGAAAAAGTGCAGTTAGAAAAATCCCTAGCTCTTCAGGAAGAAAATAGGCAAAAACCTGGATCTAAATTGGAGCAAGAAAAAATCAATCTTCCCCAAGCACCCCTAGCCAGATGGTTTGCTAAATTACCAATTGGTCGCAAACAATTAACGGTCCTACTACTTTCCCAATTATTATCAATATTAGGGATAGCGGGGTTAGGAGCTTATCTAGTTTCCCGAACAGGACACACAAAACTAGTTACACAATCCCAATCAGAAGCACAAGTAACCCGAATCAATTACATGATTAAAATCAACCAAATGGGGTTTGGTTTTCGCGGTCAAGCGGATAACACAGCGATTATTAATGCATCATTATTAGCAGCTCAAGGTCAAATAATCCCTCCAGAATTAGAACAACAAGTCCGACAGATTCTCAGGGGAGAAATAAACGCGCGACGCATCGAATACGCCACCCTAGTAGGAGTAGATCAAAGAATCATTGTCAATGCCAACAATAACCGTAAAGGAGAAATATTTAACCCCGAAAATTTAGTTACACAAGTCATACAAGCGGGAGAACAATTGAAAGCTAGCGCTATTGTGAGTAAAGATGAATTAGTGAAAGAAGGAGCGCCTTTAGCAGCGAGGTTAACCACAGATGACGCCTTGATTCGTTACACAGCTACACCAGTAAAAGAACCAGGGAGTAATAGAATTATCGCCGTTTTAATCTCAGGAGATATAGTTAACGGTAAATTGCCCATAGTTAAAGAGACAGTGGAAAGTTTTCGAGGAGGATATAGCGCCGTATATTATCGTAATGCCGATGGCTCTTTCTCCCTAGCCTCATCCTTAAAACAATTAGAAGACGGTAAACAAATAGCGGACCTACCTCTTGAGAAATTAAACGTACTTCAAGCCGCGGTCAATAATCCCCAAGAAAGTGTAACCCAACAGGATGTAGAAATACAGGGAGAAGATTATACAGTAACCGCAATAACCTTACCCAATCTGTGGCAAGAAACAGCAGGAGGAATGATCCCTAAAGAGGTAACTAATCCACCGATCGCGATTTTAGTGCGGGGGACACCGGAAAAAGACCTGCATATGTTATTGAGAAACACCTTGTCGATCCAATCAGGTATAGCAGGTTTAGCAATACTCTTGAGTCTATGGTTAGCAAGTCTTCTCGGTAGAGCAATCACCGGACCAATTCAAAAACTGCAGAAAGCAACAGAAAGATTTGCCCGAGGCGATCGCCAGAGCCGCTCTCCCATCACCACAGGAGATGAAATCGGACAACTAGCCAAAACCTTTAACTTTTTAGCAGATAACATTACCGAATCAGAACGGGAAAAAACCGAACAATTGCACCAAAAACAACTATTTAACCAGATTTTGCAAGCGAGAAACTCTAGTGAGTTAACCCTTCCTCTCCAAGAGGTCCTCACCGAAGCAAGAGAAAAACTAGGGGTAGATCGCCTCTTCCTCTATCGCTTTTTACCCGACGGCACAGGTTATCTAGCCTCAGAAGCAGTCAGAGGAGAATTTCCCTACGCTTTAGAAGAAGAAAATCTAGACTCCCTCCTGAGTTTAGAATCCTCAGATAGTTATCGCCAGGGACAAATTATTTGTCAAGACAGTGTAGAGGATGCCAATTATAGTATAGAACAACTGCAACTACTCAAACGTCTTAAAGTCAAATCAAACTTGATTGTCCCCATTATTCAAGCGCAAGAATTATTCGGCTTATTAGTGGCTCACTATTGCCAAAAAGAGCATCACTGGCAACTGACACAGATAGATTATAGCCAATCACTAGCAGCAGATTTAGCTCAAGCACTAGGGGGATTAGCCTTAATCGAGAGTAAACAAAAAGAAGCAGAACGAACCGAAGCCCAAAACCGACAGATTCAGGCAGAATTACTTAGACTACTCAACGAAGTAGAAGGAGCCGCTGCCGGTAATTTAAATGTAAGAGCAAATATTACTGAGGGACAAATCGGAATTGTTGCCGACTTCTTTAACGTAATCTTGGAAAATTTGCGGGACATTGTGACCCAGGTTAAACAAACCACCACAGAGGTTAACCAATCCTTAAGAAATGAAGCCCAATCAATCTACCAATTAACCGACGAATCCCGTCAACAAGCTGAAAAAATCCAGCAGATGCTTAACTCCCTTCAGGAAATGTCCCAATCAATCCAAGCGATCGCCGAAAACGCGAGCGCCGCAGCAAAAGTAGCCAGAAATGCCTCTAGTGTAGCCCAATTGGGACAAGAAGGGATGACTCAAACAGTAGAGAGTATTTTAAACCTGAGGGACACAGTCTCCAATACAGCCAAAAAAGTAAAAAGACTAGGGGAGGCATCACAAAAGATTTCTAAAGTAATCGCCTTGATTAACGAAATTGCCCTCAAAACCAACCTACTAGCCGTCAATGCCAGTATTGAAGCAGCCAGAGCCGGAGAAGAAGGACGAGGATTCGCCGTTGTCGCTGAAGAAGTCGGACAATTAGCAGCCCAATCAGCAACAGCGACTAAAGAAATTGAACAGATAGTGGAAACCATTCAACTAGAAACCCAAGAAGTAGTAGAAGCCATGGAAATAGGGACAACCCAAGTAGTACAAGGAACAGATTTAGTCACCAACGCCAAAGAAAGTCTGCAAAAAATCGTGACCGAATCCCAACAAATTGACCAACTCGTACAGATTATCTCCCTCGCAACCATATCCCAAACCTCAACCTCAGAAGAATTAACCGATTTAATGCAAGAAATCGCCCAGATTGCCAATCAAACCGCAGAATCAGCCCAGATAATCTCTCAGTCTCTAGAAAAAACCGTAGCTTCGGCACTAGATTTACAAACATCTGTAGAAACCTTTACGGTTGATTAATCTATGTCCCAAGATCTAGAAGAGCAAATCAGACAACAATTCCTAGAGGAAGCAGAGGAATATCTCAAAAACATCGAATCAAGCTTATTAGGTATGGCTAATCAACCCCTAACCAGGGAACGTCTCGAAGCCATCAGACGAGCTTGTCACTCCCTCAAAGGTGGAGCAGGATTAATGAACTATCCCACCTTGAGTGAATTATCCCACCAACTCGAAGACTGTTTTAACTTCCTCCAACCGGGTTATGTTTGCGATTCTTTCGCCACGGAACAACTACTCCTAGAAACCATAGACTGTCTCAAATACTGTGTCAGCGAATATCGTCAAGGTGTAGAAACCATTGATCCTGACTGGTTAACACAGGTAGCCCAACCTCTATTTCAACAAGTCCAAGAAGAGCTCGGATATATCGATTCCGAACCATCCCTTTTAACCGAAACGGTTCCAGAAGATGTCCACCTGTTAATGTTTCAAACCGAGGTAGAAGGTTGTTTACAACGTCTAGAAGCAGTACTCAATAGTGAAGATCAAACCTGTTTACGGGAAGAATTTACCCTAGTAGCTCAAGAATTAGGAGGTTTAGGGGAAATGCTGCAACTACCAGAGTTTCAATCCCTCTGTCTAGCCATTGAACAAGCCCTCGACCGAGCTACAGCAGACAATGTCCCGAAAATAGCCGAATTAGCCTTACAACAATGGCGTTACGCCCAAAGTCTGGTATTTAATCAGCAATTTTCCCTCATTCCTACCAATTTACCTCAGATAGATTCCCAACTCCTGATTAGAGAAGGACCTTTAATCACC
>CALGKL010000214.1 GCA_937930495.1 uncultured Gloeocapsa sp. | reverse complement strand
TTTTTTGGCTTTGTTTGTATAATCTTTAGTTAACTGGGGGTCAGTTACTTACTTTTAAACTTATTAATTTGTTTCGGTTCGGAGGGTTGCGCTTCAACCGCGCATTTACTAATCTATCTCTTTTCCCCAGGTTTGTCAACCTTTTTTTTTGATTTTTTTCAAAAAATTTTTTTACAGGGGCTGAATTCCTTTTCTAACCTAGGTTTCGTCGTTTTTGAGTTAAGCTAGAATTTTAGCTAATTGGCAAAAATATGACGGAAACTATCGAAAGAGTAGAATTACCTAGTATAGAAGCGGCGATCGCCCTAGCGGGAAATCAACAAGAAAATCTTAACTTCCTCTCTCGTCATACCGGCGCTCAGGTGATTTTACGAGGTCAAGAGTTACTAGTTATGGGTAAACCTAAAGCAGTAGCTAGATGTCTTGGGGTAATTAATTCTCTCCAATCTTCCTGGAAGGAGGGACAATCAATTAATGAATCAGATTTATTAACCGCTTTCCATGCTTTAGATACGGGAAGAGAAGCAGAATATCAAGCTATCCAAGCTGAGGTGATCGCCAAAACTCGACGAGGTGAGACGATCAGAGCGAAAACTTTTCGCCAACGTCAATATCTACAAGCGATTCAACAACATTATCTGACTTTTTGTATCGGTCCGGCGGGAACTGGTAAAACTTTTTTGGCTGCAGTGGTTGCTGTACAAGCTTTATTGAGGGAAGAGTGCGATCGCCTGATTTTAACTCGACCTGCGGTAGAAGCGGGAGAAAAATTGGGTTTTTTACCTGGAGATTTACAACAAAAAGTCGACCCCTTTCTACGTCCTCTCTATGATGCTCTTTATGAATTTATAGATCCTGCTAAAATACCAGATCTGATGGAAAGGGGTAAAATTGAGGTGGCGCCTTTAGCCTATATGAGAGGACGCACCCTCAGTAATGCTTTTATCATCGTTGATGAGGCTCAAAATACCACTCCGGCTCAATTAAAAATGGTTTTAACCCGTTTAGGCAATCATTCTCGCATGGTAGTGACGGGAGACATTACCCAAATTGATTTACCTAAACATCAGGATTCGGGATTGGTAGTAGCTGAAAAAATTCTCAAATCAGTAGAAGGAATCGCTTTCTGTCATTTTTCCCAAGCTGATGTGGTACGTAATCCTCTGGTACAAAAGATAGTAGCTGCTTATGAACAATATCCCAATTTATAATCTATGTTTGCCTTTCTAGAAACCCTGCTCAAGGGATTTAATCTTTTACCTGCTTATCTTTTTTGGCTGACTATTGTTTTAGTAATTATTCCTAGTCTAATTACTATTTTATTGCGCTTTGCTCTCCATAGACATCTAACTGTTTTAGCAGCTAAACTCCGTAAATTATTACGAGGGGAAACCCTTAGTAAACCTCCTCTGATTATTAATTATTTAGAACAGAGGGTACAAAATGCTAGCGCGCAAAAACAGGAAATCAACACTACTGCTTTAGTAGATGGTACCTATAGTCAAGAAAGATTTCGTTTTTTGGGTATTCCTTTGTCATGTGAAGCTATTGACCATTTTACCCGCAATTTACCTAATTTATTACTATCTTTTGGGTTATTTGGTACTTTTTTGGGCATAACTATTAATTTAGCTAATCTCAGTCAAACCCTGACTCAAAGCGATTTAACCGATGTAGGTAGTTTAGTGCAAGGGTTAGAACAACCTTTACAGGGTATGGGCATCGCCTTTATCAGTAGTTTAGTTGCAGTATTTTGCAGTGCTATACTAACGACGATTAATTTTCTCTGGAATACCAATGTAGCTAAATCAACCCTTTTAAACTCTCTGGAAGATTATCTAGACAACGTTTATTGGTTAACCATACCTAATACATCTAGTAAAGGTTTACAAGAGAAAGTAGAAAAATTAGTCACCGAATTTGGCTTATTCCTCAACCTATTTTCCGAGCAATTGGGGACAACTTTAGAGAGAGTGATGACTAATTCTGTGACTCAACCTCTAGAAAGAATCATCGCCCAAAATCAACAAATTACCACTGCGGCAAAACAAGCTTATCATGAATTACAAGAATCGACCCTCACTATGGCTCAAAGTGCAGGGACTTTCAACCAAGCAGTTAGTATCCTAGATCAAAGCAGATTTGCTGAAAAACTGGCCACAGCGGTTAGTGATTTGGCGATCGCCCAGAATCAATTCTCTCAATCGGCACTAATATTGAATAAATCGACCAAATCCATTGAAGACACTCTAGAATTATTACAGAAATCTATCTTAAAAATAATTAGCTTAACCGAAGAAATGACCAGCATTAACGAAAAGTATAACCTGATGCTGGAACAACAAAAAACTAGACAACCGAAAAATTATGAGTAAACGCTACAGACAACAAGAAGAGGAAAACCTCAATATTTGGCCCTCTTTTACCGACTTAATGTCTAATGCTTTTATGATTATCAGTCTTTTTTTGCTGTTAGCTTTATTCAAATCTCTTTTTCTTAAAACCACAGCAGAAGAAACGGAAAAGAGTCTAACTGAAATAGAAGCACAAGTTTTAGACTTACAAAGAGAATTAAGAGCGAAAAATCGAGAATTAGAAAACGCTGAAAGACGAGCTAATCAACTTAATAGACAGATTAGTAGCTTAAACACAAAGATAGAAACTCTCCTTCTAGCACCGCCAGTAGTAGTCATCGAAAACTCAGGAGATTTCCAATTTGACTCGGGAAGTGCTAGATTATCTAACGCTTTGCGCGAATATATACGTACAGATTTAGTGGAGCGCATCGAAACAATAACACAACAACGAGATATTTACATTGTAGAAATTATTGGACATACCGATGGACAAGCAACCGCAACTGGTAAGAGTAACCTAGATACTAATCTAGAAGCGGTGGCACGGGGAGATAAACCCAGCAGTGAACTCAACCCAGGATCTAACGCTGATTTAGGCTTAATGCGCGCTCTAGAAGTAGTCAAAGAATTACAAGCAGTCCAAAAACAGGGACGTCTCCAAGGAATACAATTCCGCGCTTATTCAGCAGCACAATTACTTCTCCCCTCGGGAGAATTTGCTAACCCTAGTAGCGAACCAGACGCTTCTAGACGCAGAATAGAAATACGTTTTTCTCCCCTAGGACAAGCAGAAACCGTGAGATAACAATGATGCAATCTGTACCTGCAGGAATGGCGATCGCCTTTGAGCATAGTATTTAAGTTTCACTATCAGTATCTAAGACAATGATTGGGCACTCAAGTGAATTATTGATTGACCAGTTGATTTGATGGCTAATCGAGAACAGTGATTAACTCTTCGATACTTTTGAGGTTGATCTCTCCTGCTAAATAACCAATACCGCGATGAAGGTGGAGACGAAATTGTTGGGCGAGGGTTTCCCCATCTACACCCAATCCATCCTGATAACAACGTTGTCTCAAGGCGATAATCAAAGCATCAGACAAGTCACCCGCGAATACCCGCCAGGTTAACTCTACATTACTATCAGCAGGAAGTGGAATAGGAGAGGGGATACTATCTTCAGCCAAAGAGCGACAAAATCCCCATCTACATAGGATATTCCACTGGTCTATTTTGGTATATCTTTTGAGTTTAATTAATTGATCTTTAGCGGTTTGTGATAATTTGAATCTTTCTACTGGTGGTTGCATTGTTGATTTATGTCCAAGCGCGGAAAAAGTTGTTATCCTCCCAAGCGTGAGCGGTTTTTTGCTCTATTGCTCGCATTTGCTCTGGATTGAGGGGTTGATAATTTCTGGCTACCTCTAGATTGCTCTGGAGTTGTGGGACGTTTTCAGCGGCAATAATACAACAATGAACTCCCTCTAGGGATAAACTATAACCCATGGCTTCGGACATTCCCTTAAGTACTCCTGGTTTGAACAGACGACCATAGGCGGGTACTTTCATCGCGATTACACCTAGGTTTTGCGCTTTGGCTAGGGGAAGAACACCTGTACTAAAAGGACGGGGGTGATGGATATCAGCCGCATTGAGAGTGATTAGGGTGGTGTCAAAAGCGTAGCGTCTCAAACCCTCGGCGATCACTTCTGGTTCATGATGTCCCGTTATTCCGGAAAAACGGACTATTTTCTGTTCTTTAGCTTCTTCTAGGGCTTTGATAGCGCCATTTTCTCCAAAGATTTGGTCTAATTCTTCCCTAAAAGAGACGTGGTGTAATTGCCATAAATCGAGATAATCGGTATTTAAGCGTTGGAGCGATCGCTCTAAATCTCGCCACGCTCCCTCCCTATCTCTTGCTCCTGTTTTACTAGCTAGAAAGACTTGTTGACGGAAAGGGGGTAAAACCTTCCCTAAATATTCTTCTGATGGTCCATAGCTAGCGGCGGTATCAAAATAACGGATCCCACCTGAATAAGCTGCTGCAATAATTTTTCTGGATTCTTTTTCTTTATTGGCTTGAGAAAGGGGTGTTTTTCCTGCTCCTCCGAGTCCAAAAATAGGGACAGATACTCCTGTCTTCCCGAGGATTCTTTCAGGAATAGGGAGCAGAGGTTGATTATTGGATTTGAGTTGATTTTTTAAGGCGATCGTCCCTGCTAGGGTGAATCCACCTAGTAAAAAGTACCGTCTAGATGTTGGCTTAAACATAATTCTAATATCCTCAAGTACCTGGTCCTCCTTTAAATGGTCCTAGGATATCTTTAGTTATCCACCCTCCATAGAAACCTCCCGGTTGGGGGGTTACTTTTTCGCCATCTACATAACAGGCGTCCATTAACCCTGGATAAAAAGCGATATAATCTTTGATGGGGCTAAATGCTGGAGTAGGATGAGGATAGAACCAAGCACAATTAACTATCTGTCTATCTGGGAAAACCAGATTATAGTATTTAGCTGTTCCCTTCCATTCGCAAAATGATTGATGGGGGGATAAAACTAGATATTCCATTTTAAGATCTTCCGGAGGAAGATAATACACGGGGGGGTGACTGGTTTCCAATACCCTTTGGCTGTTTTGAGTGTCTGCTATAAGAATTTGATTACAGATCACCTGGATTCTTTTCTTAGACGCTTCTAAACGTGGTGGTCGTGGGTAATCCCAGACCGATTCTTGTCCTGGTCCTGGTTTAATTGGTTGGGGTCTAAACATTTAATAATATTTATAATTTGTTATATTATAACTAATCAAAGTTAAGAAAAGCAATTATCATGGCTTCCTTTCGAGACTTATTAACTTATTATCGTCATTACCGCTATACTGCCTTATTGAGTATTGCTGCTTCTAGTGTTTTTGAGATTA
>CALGKL010000213.1 GCA_937930495.1 uncultured Gloeocapsa sp. | reverse complement strand
CCTAAACCTATTCCTGAAAAAGTTGTCGAAGCTTTATTATTAGCTGAAAAAAATAATAGACAACAACATCAGAGTTATCAATATCAACAATTAATCGGTAAATGGCGTCTTTGTTTTATTACAGGAACTCAGAAAACTCGTCAAAAAGCAGGAATAATTCTCGGAGCTGGTAAATATGTACCTCAATTTGTCAAAATATATTTAACTTATACCGAGGGAAAGTTAGGAGTAAATAATAGTGTTAATTTAGCGGGAATTAATCTTACTTTAACAGGACCTGTTAAGTTGATTAAACTTAAAAATATTCTCGCTTTTGACTTTACCAGAATTAAGTTGGGTTTAGTTAATAAAAATATCTGGCAAGGTTATTTGTTCAAAGGTCAAGAAAAAGAAACAAAATTCCCACAAGAAAAAGTAGCCAAACAAGCCTTTTTTAGTTATTTCATAGTCACAGAAAATATCCTAGCTGCCAGAGGTAGAGAAGGAGGACTAGCTCTATGGGGAAAAGAGTAAAAATAGGGTACTTTTTGCTAGTAATTGTGAGCTTATTAATAACAGGTTCTAACCGAGAAAATCAACAAAAAATTGAGTTAGAAAAACTGTCGGGGGAGGTGAGTTTAAATTTAAAAAATGCCTTGTGGAAAGATTGGCAAGGAGAAACAGTATATCAAAATATTACTATCGATTTAGATTGCGATCGCGGTCGATGTCAATCAACAGCTTGGGGTTACGCACCGAGTTTTCATCAAGATCTAGATCATCTAGGTACAGTAGAAGTACTAGAAACAGAAAATATCTGGCGTTTGAAAGTCCAATTAGCGGTACAATCCTCACCCTGGACACCAGAAGAAACAGCCACAGCCAATTATCTCATCGAATTGATGCCTCTAGAGGGAAAATTAATCGGTAGTTACGCGGGAGATTTTAACCGAGTATCCGTAAGAGGAGCAGTTACAGGAATAGTTAATCCCCCTTCTGTCCAAGCAATACCCAATCACCAACCCCTAAGGAAAGGTGAACACCCACGCTTAATTTTTCGTCAGGAAGAAATACCCGCAATCCGCGCCAAAAGTCAAACAGAATTGGGACAACAAATAATGCAAAGGTTGTCTGAAGCTTTAGAGGGTGAAATCTATTACGAGGGAATCGCACCCAATGGAGGTTCTCACGCAGCCGGTCATTGTTTTTTAGCGCTGCTCAACGATCGACCCGAAGCAGCAGCTAAAGCTTGGGAAATAGTGGAAAATTCCCTAAATCATCCCGGAGCAAGATTATTAGAAAAATCAACCCTTACCCAGGGAATAGCCTTAGCCTACGATTTATGTTATCAATATTGGGATGAAAACCAAATTCAAAAGTTAACCACCTGGTTAGAGACAGAAACCACAAAATTACTGAATGGAGATAGTCCTCAAAGAGGTTGGAATGGTAACCCCTGGAGTAATTGGAATGCAAGAGCCAGAGGAGCAGCGGGATTAGCAGCTTTAGCGACTTTGGGGGAATCTTCCGCTTCTAGTAAACAGGTAGAGATTGCCAGAAGAAATGTACAAAGATATCTCCATACAGCTTTGGGCGATCGCGGTTTTGGCACAGAAGGAGATTTATATACCCGTGAATCCTTAAACGCGATTATACCCTTTGTTCACGCCTATCAAAAAGTTCTCGGTCAAGATTTGAGTAGTAATTCACCCCTGGTCTGGGTCATTCCCCATTATCTCAATCGTCTGGTCAAACAAGGTCAAGAAGTGTCTGTACCCGCTTATGGAAGACATCGCCTCGCTCCCACTGGAGACTTGCTGGTGTTGAGTTGGCAAATCACACCCAAACAGCTTCTTCCCGCTGCCTTGTGGGTATTTGACGAATATTTTACCACTTCTGGCGACGGCAGTTTTGGTATAGACAAGCATCAACCCCATTTAGCGATCTACGCTCTGACTGGTTATCCCGAAGGAGTAACAGCGGAAAATCCGGCTAGATTGATACCTAGAGTCCAAGCCGATTCAGTTAGAGGTTTTGTAACTTTTCGTAATCAGTGGCGAGATGAAAATGACTTCGTAAGTAGTATATATCTCAAACGTAATCCCCTAGGAGCTTCTTGGTCTTATCCCGATGTGGGTAGTTTTCGGATTTGGGGTTTAGGGGAGCGTTGGGCGATTTCTGGACCAGATTTACCCCAACCAGAAAACGAAAACGTCCTCATGCTTTCTCAAGCAGCTTTCTGGGAATCAGCAGAACCAATTTTTGGGCGCGCCAATGCCAACGGTTCGGGTATAATCACCTTCAAAACCAATAATGTGTTTAAACCCGACAGTGAGCCACCCCTAGGAATTACGGATTTTCGGAGTTTTGCCGTAGATTATAGTGGAGTAGCGGGAGTACCCGGATTATTCGTAGTCGTAGACCGCTTAGTTGGTGCGGTAGATCATGAGTATTTCCAAGACAAGATCTGGATAATGCACACTCCTGGAAAAGTAGAGATCAAGGAAAATACCTTTACGATTATCTCTGCTTCTGGTGCGACGATGAAAGGAACTTTTATCACTCCAGTAGAAGTCAAGATTACTTATCAACCCACAGAAACAGGAGGGGTAATTAAAGCAACAGGAGATGATCACTTTTTTGTGGTTATGACAGTACAATCTGGAGCACCTCCAGAATTAGAAATTGTCGGTACCGGTTTAAACTCTCGGGTTAAAATTGGCAATCAGACTATTACGGTTACCGAAGATGGGGTTAATTTCGCCGTTTTTTAAACTAGCAGGGTTATAAACAGGTAAGCGTGGAACTAAACGCCAACCCGCGTTATTGAGAATCTCAGTGAGCTTATCTATCTGTAAATAAGCAAAATCAGGGTTAACTACGTCCCTTGGTCCAATTCCACCTAAATCCCTTGCTCCCGCTTCTAGACAAGCTAAGATAAATTTAACGTCGGGGACTAAATTAGGGGGAATCTGAATAGTTATACTTTCCGGAAGAAGCGATCGCGCAATTTTGATCAAATCGATTAAATCTCCAGGAGAAAAAGCAGCAGCAGCAAAAGATTGCTTTCGACCAGGGCTATGGGGTTGTAAAATGATCTCTTGAATATGACCCCAATCTGATTGGATCTTGGCGATCGCTTCTAAAGTCTCGATTCTCTCCTCTGGAGTTTCCCCTATCCCCAAGAGTAACCCTGTGGTAAAGGGTATTTGTAATTCGCCAGCCCAAATTAGTTGTTGTAAACGCAATTGGGGGACTTTACTCGGTGCGTGTTTATGTACCGTATCTAACAATCTCGGGGTCAATTGTTCTAACATCAAACCCATAGAGACATTAACCTCTTTGAGTCGTTTCATTTCCCTAAAACTTAAAGGAC
>CALGKL010000212.1 GCA_937930495.1 uncultured Gloeocapsa sp. | reverse complement strand
TAGAGTAGTATTTTTCTTTGAATGAAATAACCTGAGTAAATACATTGAAATTGCAGCGCGACATGGGGCGTATAATATTCGTATTTTTGACTTTTTGATTGATTATGATTTAGATAAAATCACACCTTGGTTTCCAGGAGGATTATTGGTTGATTTAGTAGATATAGTTACTGAAAAAGGACTAAGTGATTTAATTCGCCAGCAAATTTTAACTCATATGAAATCAGATGAAACTTATCTTCAATATATTTGAGAATGTATTGAAAAATAGAAGTTTATTAACAATTCAATGGGTCAAAATGCAATTTGGCGACATAGTGTTTGATAATGTGGTTTATGGCTCTAGTGATATAGCGCTACGGGCTATAAAAGTGGTAATAGTAGTAAGGTGCGTTACTTAACGCACCTGATTAATAGGAAGAAAAGATCAGGTTATCTGACATCTTCCACTTTTCTGCTCAAAATGAAATAGGTTGTTAAGACAGAATCTTTGTCTAGTAAGGGGTTTAATACATTAATACACCAGACATCAACTAGTAGCTTTTGGGTTTGAGGCAAGATCTGAGGTTACCCTAGGGCGCAAGGCTTGCGCCCCTATGGGTAAGCAATTAAGCGAAAACAAAACTAGATTCTGTCAACTCAGAAGCTTGAGTATTCAGCAGAATGGCTAAATCTTGATTAACAGGTGTCAGATTAACTACAGTATGGCTACCATCTTGGCCAAGATTTAAATCTTCAAAAGCAAAATCGGTAGTAGCCAAACCGATGACATCTTCTCCTGGGGTAAAATCAGTAATAGTTTGAGCCATTGGGGGTAGATCTTCAGAATCGGTGACTAACCAGAATTGATCCTCACCGGCGCCACCTGTAACCACATTATTACCTTCACCATTACCGAGGAAGAGAAGATCATTACCAGTACCAGCGAGAAGGCGATTGCCGTTACCAGCAAAGATAAGGTCATCTCCTGAACCTAAATCAATGCGATTACCACCAGGTGCTAGAGTGATGTCAACGACATCATTACCAGCACCAGTAAAGAGGTTTTGAGCTGTACCCACAAACATTTTCTCTCCTGGTACAACAGTATCAAAGCGATCGTCTCCATTGGTACCAAAAACATTTTGGGGTACTTCAGAAATAGGCGGCTCTGTAGAGGAGGCTAGAGAATCTTCACGATAAGAGAGAATTTGAATACGAGTATCTTCTTCTCTAGGAGTATCAGGAGTACCTAGGGGTACATCGTCAGAGGTATCCTCAGTTCCCTTGCGGGAGAATTGATAGAGATATTCTGCTAGAGAATCTTGTTGTGAACCGTTACTAAATACAGGAGCGTTATTGGGAAGATCAGCGGGTGTTTCAGCGATAATCCCTCCAGTGGAGTTTTCAGGATCCTTGGGATCGAGATTAACACGATTTTGATTTTCGATAAAGCCAAAGATCCGACTGGCGTTGTAACCCAAGGTAGCCATACGGAAAACTTGATCTCCGGTCATTACTTCACCATCTTTGATGATAAAGTCACCTAAACTACCATCTTCATTGAGGAAACGCGCATTACGTACTCTCATTCCTTCGGGTTGAGCTGGATCAAAAGAATAGGCAAAACCGCCAACTTGATAAGTACCGTTATCCCCGTCACCATTACCTAAACCACTAATCGATTCTAGGGCTGTTTTTAGTTCTTCCCCTGTAATATCAATTAAGACTATGCTGTTATTAAATGCTAAAGCACTTTCTATATCCGCTTGACTAATACCTCCTGCCGGTTTACCTACAGCTTCGTTGTCATCGTTGGTGGTACGAGTACCATCGGGTAAAATCTGTCCAATAGAGGCGCGGATGCCACTACCATTACTCATAGAAATGACTACATTTTCATCCCAGAATCGACTATACCAAATATAGCTATCCTGAATCAGGTTAGCTAAATTAGTTTCTTGGTTACGTACACCATCCAAATCTCCACCTAGTCTTTGTCCATTCAAGAATTCAGTGGTGACACCATACCAACGAGACTCTTTGTCGTTCATTTGAGCGCTCAAAGCAGTCGCCAAATTATCAATACGAGAATCGTAGAGATTGGTAGCATTGAGAGCCTCAACTTGACTGATATCAGCGGGATAAGCACGACTGACCCTGGTATCAAAATCTAGATCTGTACCAAAGTTATATTGACCATCACCATTAAAATCGTTGACGATGACACCGTCGGCATTAAATTCTAACTGTAGATAACCGAGGTATTCATGATTCATGTCGGTGTTGACAAGAGCGGTAGGTAAGCCATCAGCACCTTCTAAAAGGAGAGGATAATGTTCAATCTGATAACTATCACCGGGATAGAGAGGATTAGAGCGATTTTGGAAGATAGTGTTGGAGCCTCCGGCAATGTAAACATCGACATTTTCTAGACGGGGAACTAACTCTTCAATATCAATATTAATCGTTTGCATATGAGCAGCAACGATCACTTTATTGACGTCATCTTCCGTACCTGAGATACCATCTTCACCAGCGATCGCCCGATCAACTTGTGTTTGCATGAGTGCAGCCAGATCATCATAACCTTGTGCATCAGCTACCCAATTTTCAGGAGTAACGACACCACCATTAGCTACTGAATTGGAAGCTAAAGAAGGCATAGTGGGGGTAGTAGCCGCTACCACAGCAAAGGTTTCTCCGCCAACATCGATGTAGAGTGGATCTGTGGTTGTTTTGTTACCCAAACCTTGAGCCGAGCGCATTCCCTCTACTTGTAAAGGACCTAAGTAAGGATCGGCAGCAAAGTCTATATTACTGCTCATATAGGGGAAGAAAGTGCCGGGATAGGTGCGATCGAGATTTAATACCGATTTGACTTCTCCTGATTGATAGTTTTCGGTATGAACACTGACATAAAGATCGCCGTTATTCAAGGCTTCTTCTAATTCTGGGGTCAAACTGATTTTCCCTTTGAAATAAGCCGACAACCGATCTGCAGTAGCATTAACTTCTAAAGGTGCCACCACTGCTCCACCCTCGGCAGCATTACGCAGATTAATTGAACCTAAATCAGCTACTTGATAAAGAGGACTACTTAGATTAGCGATATTACCATGAATCCGTAAAGTCCGAACCGTTTCTTCTTCATTGTCTGTTTCTGCTACAGCAACTGTTAAGGAATTATCCGTACGTCCCTGAGCAGAGGTGACATAGTCTTCTTCTACGGGAACAAAGACATTATTCAGACCGATAGACAAATTAGGATTAGCACTAATAGCTTTAGCTACTTCATCTGTAGGTATATCAAACTCATGATTACCCCAAGTAATCGTTTGCCAGTTCAGGTAATTATTGATCATTACTTGTCCTGAGCCTTTTAAGCCAAATATGTCCTCACTAGCATCTAGATACAATCCAGCGATCCATAAATCACCCGAGTTGATGAACAGAGTGGGGTCATTATTAAGGCTGCGTAAACGATTCATTACCGCACCGTTACGGTTAGCATCTCCGGGAGCTGCAGCAAATCCTTCTTGATCAGACTGATGAAACAGATTGACTCTGAATACCTCTTCGTTGTTATCGTTATTTCCTCTACCTACATCCACAAAAACAGCACGGTGATCAGAGGTTTTCTCGTCAAATCCACCTAGAGCTAGATCGCTTTCAAAAGTTCCCTCAGGTAAAAAAACATTTCGGTTGAGAGGATCTTGCGTATCAGGGTAAAAAATGCCTGAACTCTTAATATCTAAATTTTTTGAGGGTAAAACATAATCTACTCTCAAGTCAAATTCTGAAGTATCCTGACCTGGATTCCCTTGTTGATTGTAAACTTTTGGATTAGTCTCTTTCTGGAGATAGGCTGCTTCTACACCACCTGCAGCAAAGGGGGTAACCGTGGTATTAACCAAAGGATTAGTCAAGATTTGATTAATCGCCCCACGACCTAGACTCGGATCGCCTTTGTCAGAATCACCATCAACGGGATCGGCGTTTTGATCACCCATCAATACGAATTTAGCTTCAGGTGCTAAACCACCAACATTACCCTGATCATCGTAGATATACTCGGCGCGATCGCCTCCTGATATATAATCTGACCAGAAGCGAATTTCATCATTGTTACGTTTTAAATTACGTTTTTCGGCACCATCGAAAACCGGAGGGGTGGGGTGACTGGCTAAAACATGAATAGTTTCGCCATTAACATTAATTGGTACATCAATGTGGTTTTTCGATGATAACCTGAATACATCGATCGCCTCGGGAGAATAATATTCTGTTAAAGGTATTGTTCCTTCTGCACCCGTATTGGTTTCTAGATAGCCTCCTGGCATATCTTTCCAGAGAAATTCTTGAAAAGTCCGCACATTCTCTTGGTCAATTGGATATTGAGAGAGTAATACCATACCATATTGACCTGGGAACTTGCCAAAACCATAAGCATCGTCAGGTAAAGCAATTTGACCGTCATTATTTAAATCTACCGGTGCTAACTCCCCAGTGTTTGTCGAAGGAATATACACGTAGTTGTATTGAATCGGCTCTAACTCAAAGCCATCTTTTTGTTGAGGAACTTCTAGATAATTTTCCTGAAATAACCGAATTCCTTCCCCATTAAGATCATAGTCAAATTCTTGTAGGAGTAGAACATCAGGTCGAAGATATTGAATAATAGCTGCGTTATTTTGCGCTAATTCATAGTCTGGCTCTTGGAGAATTTCGATGAGTTGACCTTCCGCTGTCCGGCGATCGGATAGAGCGCTATTGAAAGTCATAAACCGAATCGAATCTGAGGTAGATTCGGGGTTATTTAAAGTTTCACTAGGAGTAGTTAGGGACATTTTTTTATTCCTAAAATATATCTAGATTTAGGCTATTAACGATAATAAAATCTTATTATTAAGTAAAAATTATCATTAGATTAACAATAAATTAAGATAAATTTTAATTAATGTCTTGATAATCTTTTTTTAAACTATTGTTAATTTCAATGTGTCAATTTAATTAAATGTAAAGTCAAATTTTTAAAAATTTCAAATCATGAGCGACTACCAAATTAGACTACTGGAAACCACAGATACCCATGCTTACGTTGAAGACTACGATTACTATACAGATAAACCCAAAAACCAGGGATTAGTCTATGTCAAAACAGCAATTGACCAAACTCGTCAAGAATGGTTAGATCAAGGTCATCCGGAAGGCTCAATTCTAGTAATAGATAACGGTGATGCAATACAAGGAAGTTCTTTGGGAAATTACCTACAACAAGCCTATACCCCAGGAGCAACTCCTGGTACTGGGACTTGGACTACCCCAGGAGTAGAACCTACAACAAAAATACCTATCTATGGCGCTCTGGAAATTCTCGGTGCACAAGTATCAGTTCTAGGTAATCATGAATTTAACTTTGGACTAGACTACCTAAAATCAAGCATCGCTGACGTAGATTTCCCCATTTTAGCTGCTAACGTATTCAATGACCCTAATAATTCTCTGGGTGCTCCTGCTGACGAGCCTACTTTTCAACAGTATGCAATCTTAGACGCTACACTTTATAACAGTGAAACTCAAGAAACCGAAGATGTCCAAATAGGTCTTGCTGGCTTTGTCACAGAAGATATTATGAACGCCGATGCGAGACATCTTAAGGGAGAAGTTTACACCAAACCCATCAACGAAGTCGCCGCGGAATTAGTTCCCGAAATGCGAGCTGCAGGTGCTGATTTACTATTTGGACTCGTACACAGTAATCATGGGGATATCAACGATCCTGCTTTGCCAAACTATAAGCATGATACTGCTCTAGGAGTAGCTGAAGTTGATACCGATCTCGACGGGATACCTGATTACCATGCTCTTTTTGGCGGTCATGAGCATAAACGCAGTGACAATACTTTAGTGACGAACGAACTCAATGGCGTTCCCTTTTTGATGTCAGGATCTTGGGGAGATACCTTAGGAGTACTCGATCTGTTCCTGACTAAAGAAGCTAATGGCAATTGGACTGTAGCCAATCATGAAGTTAGCTTTATAGATATCAAGGGTAAAAATGAAGCCAATGAAACTATTCCTTTATTTGAAGCTAATCAAGAACTACGGGATTACATTGCACCTTGGCACGAAGCTACTATTGAGTATATGGGACAAGAAGTCGCTGAGATTTCTAATCCTATGACCAGCTACTTTGCTCATGGATTTGACGATCCTCTTCTAGAAACTTTTGCTGAAATTCAAATTGCCTATGGACAAGATTATGTACAGAAAGAAGATTCTATTTTCGAGGCTAAAAATCTTCCAGTTTTAT
>CALGKL010000211.1 GCA_937930495.1 uncultured Gloeocapsa sp. | reverse complement strand
CCGTCTGCAACCACCCCAAGCAACCTCGACAAAATCTATGTCTTCTGTCCAAGTAAATGAGGCTAAAACCTCATCAACAAAAACTCAACAGTCAGAATCAAACACAGAGGACAAATCCTCCCAACTAATTAGACCCCCTGTTAGACCAGAAAAACCTAAACCCCAGGTGAAACCAATAGCCAAAAAAACCCCCAACAAACCAGAAGGGAAGAGGGAGGGAGTACCAACCCAAAAACCAACTAGGGAAAAAACCAGGGAAAGTACAGAATCAGAAACAAGAGCTAAAATCAAAGTAAAACCCAAAGCAAAGGTGGAACCTCCCACAGAAAAACCAAAAGAAGTTCCATCTCCCCCCCTAGTTAAGTTAGTTAGACCTCAGTTAAATAAACCCCCAAAAATTAAACCAGTTGAAGTCATAGATCGGGATTTAGAAGATCTAGACACAGATTTAATTCCTGAAGATGATAAACACCTAGAAGTAGATGAAGTAATCTTACTGGAAAAACCCAAACGGAGTAAACAAACAGTAAAGATCAATAAGCCAGAAAAAGGGAAAATCTGGGAAGAAGACGAAGAGGAGTCTAAAGCTAAATCGGGTAAAACACCAGCTAAAAACAAACGACGTTCTAACGTCGTCGAAGAAGATGAAGATTTAGATGCTCTTCTCGAAGAAGCAGATTTATCCTCAGGGGTCATGAGTTTGGCGATCGCCCGTCCCCCTAAACCTAAATCAGAAATACCCGCAGCTATAGCTAAACCAACCCAAGGACCTAAAGTCAAAAGAGCAGGAGAAAAAACCGAAAAACGAGGCGAAAGCAAAGAAGTAAAAGCAACAGAGCCAGAAAAACCCGAAGAAATCAGTATCTCAGGTAGTCTAACCGTTAGAAATTTAGCCGAACTACTGAAAGTATCAGAAACCGAGATCATTAAAAACCTCTTTTTCAAAGGAATCGCCGTTAACATCACCGAAACCCTAGAATTAGAAACAGCAAAACAGGTAGCCGAAGAGTTTGGCGTAAAAGTTAAGACCCCGACGACGGTGGTAAGTAGCGCCGCTAAAACCACAGAAATGCTAGACGTAGAAGACCTAGAAAACCTGGTCAGACGTCCTCCCGTAGTCACAATCATGGGTCACGTAGATCACGGCAAAACTACGCTTCTCGACTCCATCCGTAAAACCAAAGTAGCACAAGGAGAAGCAGGAGGAATTACCCAACATATCGGCGCTTATCACGTAGATGTAGAGCACAACGGCGAAACCCAACAGGTAGTATTTTTGGATACCCCAGGTCACGAAGCCTTTACCGCGATGCGCGCTCGAGGAACAAAAGTGACAGACATAGCAGTGCTAGTAGTAGCGGCAGACGACGGAGTCCAACCCCAAACCAGGGAAGCCATTAGCCACGCTCAAGCAGCAGGAGTACCTATAGTAGTAGCCATCAACAAAATAGATAAAATCGAAGCCAACCCCGATCGCATTAAACAAGAACTATCAGAACTAGGACTGGTCCCAGAAGAATGGGGCGGGGAAACGATAATGGTCCCAGTCAGCGCCCTGAAAGGCGAAAACCTCGATACCCTCCTAGAAATGATTCTACTAGTGGCAGAAATAGCCGAACTTTCCGCTAACCCCGATCGCCTCGCTAAAGGAACAATCATCGAAGCCCATCTAGACCGCGCTAAAGGACCTGTAGCTACCCTGTTAGTCCAAAATGGAACCCTCAAAGTAGGAGATATAATCCTGGCTGGGTCAGTATTTGGTCGGATTCGAGCGATGATCGACGATCGCGGTGTCAAAGTAGAAAAAGCTAGCCCCTCTTTTGCCGTCGAAGTACTCGGACTCAATCAAGTCCCCGCCGCAGGAGATGAATTTGAAGTCTTCTCTAGCGAAAAAGAAGCCCGTCAAATGGCAGAAGCAAGACAAGAGCAAGAACGTCAAACCCGCTTACAACAAAGTTTAGCCTCTCGTCGTGTCAGTTTGACCACCTTCTCCGAACAAGCTAGAGAAGGACAACTAAAAGAACTTAACCTCATCCTCAAAGCAGATGTTCAAGGTTCAGTAGAAGCGATCGTTAGCTCTCTACAACAATTACCTCAAAATGAAGTCCAACTACGTATTCTTCTAGCCTCACCAGGAGAAATTACCGAAACAGACGTAGATTTAGCCGCCGCCAGTGGCGCGGTGATCATCGGTTTTAACACCACCCTCGCTAGTGGCTCTCGTAGTGCAGCTGACCAAGAAGGTGTAGATATTCGAGAATACAATATTATCTATAAACTTCTCGATGACATACAAGGAGCTATGGAAGGCTTACTAGATCCCGAAGAAATAGAAGAAGAACTCGGTGTCGCCGAAGTCCGGGCTGTTTTCCCCGTGGGTCGAGGTTCGGTCGCAGGTTGTTATATCCTTTCGGGTAAAGTGGTCCGCAACCGTCTCTTAAGAGTACGTCGTCAACAAGAGATAATCTATAAAGGTAACCTTGATTCCCTCAAACGCATGAAAGAAGACGTCAAAGAAGTCAACGCCGGTTATGAATGCGGTATCGGCTCCAATAGATTCAATGACTGGCAAGTGGGCGATCTCATCGAAGTCTATCAAATGATCATGAAGCGTCGTACCCTATCCCAGAACTAGTCTATCCCCTCTAGCCCCCAACAGGCTAGAGTTTTTTTTGACAATGTCTTTAACTAAAATCATTTGGTTAGTAGTCATAGTTTTAGTTTCTGCTTTGGGGATAATTTTTTTCTCAACCTCAGCAGTTAGCAAAACCTATAGCTACACCATTATTAATACCTATCCCCACGATGAACAAGCCTTCACCCAGGGTTTGATCTATGACCAAGGTCAACTTTACGAAAGCACCGGATTAAGAGGAGAATCATCCCTGCGTCGTGTTGAGTTAACCACAGGTAAAGTCTTACAAATTCATCGCCTACCCCCTCCCTATTTCGCCGAAGGGTTAACTCTCTGGGATAACCAGATTATTCAACTGACTTGGCAAGAATATACCGGTTTTGTCTATGATTCCCAAAGCTTTGAGATCCGACAACGCTTTAACTATGATACCGAAGGTTGGGGTTTGACCCATGACGACCAATACTTAATCATGAGTGATGGTTCTGATTTACTGTATTATCTAGATCCTGTGACTTTCACAGTGGTAAAAACTCTACAAGTGCGCGATGGAAGTCTAGCTATTACTAAACTTAATGAACTCGAATATATCAACAATGAAATCTGGGCCAATATCTGGGGAAGTAACTGTATCGCTAGAATCGCACCTCAAACCGGTAAAGTCAAAGCTTGGGTTAATCTCAAAGGTTTACGCCCTATTTCCCTAGTATCTAATCCCCAAGCCGTGCTCAATGGGATCGCCTACGCCCCAGAAAGCGATCGCCTCTTTGTTACCGGTAAACTTTGGCCCCATTTATTCGAGATTAAACTAGCACCCGGTCTAGAAGGAGAAATCTGTTTTTAGGGAAATAGGGAAATTTGGTTTAAAATACAATTCAAACCAAACAAAAAGGTTGAATTATGAATCAAATTTTAGCCATAAAGATAGAATTGCTCTTCGCACAATTCCCAACCCAAGAAATCTCCACCTTCTTTACCCAAACCGTAGGTCAAGATATCTGGAATATCATCAAAGCCATCCTGATTTTAGTGGTTGGTTGGATAATTGCTAGTGTAGTCAGAGGAGTAGTGGAAAAACTCCTCAATCAAACCAATGTAGATAATAAAATAGCTGCTTGGGTAACAGGGAGAAGCGATGAACAATTAATTCCGATCGAGAAATGGACAGCTAATATAGCCTTTTGGCTAGTCATTCTCTTCGCGATTATCGCTAGCTTAAACTCACTCAAGCTAGACGCAGTTTCTGCACCCCTTAACTCCCTACTCAATCAAATCACCAGTTTTATCCCTCAAATTGCTGGTGCAGGCTTATTATTGGGGTTAGCTTGGTTATTAGCAACGATCGCCAAAATGATCGTTACCAGAAGTTTACAAACTATGCGTTTAGATGAACGTGTGGGAGAACAACTTAGAGATGGTACAACGACAGAAACAAACACCACTAATCAGTTTGCTCTGAGTGATACCATCGGTAACGCTATCTATTGGTTGATTTTCCTAATCTTTATTCCCGGGGTTTTAAGTACACTACAGTTAGAAGGGACTCTCGGACCGGTACAACAACTGCTCAATGATATCCTAGGTATTTTACCCAGAATTCTCAGCGCTATCTTGATCGCTGTAGTGGGTTGGTTTATCGCTCAAATCGTGCGAAAAGTAGTGACTAATCTATTAACAGCTACGGGAGTTAATCGTGTTGGCGCTAATTTTGGTCTTTCCCCAGACCCAGGAACTAGATCTCTGTCTTGGATTATAGGTACAATCGCTTATGTCTTTATCCTGATTCCCACTGGGATCGAAGCTCTCAATAAGCTCAATATTGAATCTATCTCTCGACCTGGAACAGAAATGTTGCAGCAGGTTCTCAATAAAATCCCCCAAATCTTTAGTGCTGCTGTAGTTCTTATTCTTGCCTACATTGTGGCTAAATATGTGGCTGATTTTGTCACCGATATCCTTAAAGATATAGGCTTTGATAACGTCTTTGAATGGTTAGGAATTAATCTTCCAACTAACACCACAACAGATACAACGGTTGAACCCGAAGTCCCAACTCAACCAACAGCGAGTGGACAACCTACCATTATCCAGCTAGCGGAAAAGAAAACTCGCAAAATCCCCCAACGAACTCCCTCAGAATTGGTCGGGTTTATTATTACAGTTGGAATTATGTTAGTAGCGGCTTTAACCGCAGTAGATATTCTCCAAATAGAAGCACTCAAAAGCGTTGTGGCGGTGATTCTATTTATTTCGGGCAAAGTTTTATTGGCTTTGATTATTTTAGCGATCGGTCTGTATCTAGCTAATTTCGCCTTTAACTTTATTACTAGTTCAGAGACAAGTCAATCGAGAACTTTAGCTCAAGCCGCTCGGATTGCCATTATCATTCTAACCGTAACCATGGCTCTGCAACAACTCGGTATCGCGCCTGATATCATCAATCTCGCTTTCGGTTTATTATTAGGAGGTGTAGCAGTAGCCATCGCTCTGGCTTTTGGTTTGGGAGGAAAAGATATCGCCGCGGAACAAATTCGTAATTGGCTCAATTCCCTGAAAAACGACCAATAAATTATCAAACTGTGGTAGCAATTAATTTGCTACCTTCTGCTATTATGTTAACCATTATTTACTCAGAAAAATTCCTCAAACATCGCACCGGTTCATCTCACCCGGAAAAACCAGAACGTTTAACAGCGATCGCCACAGCTTTAAAAAACGCTCCCTGGAGTAACCAATTAGATTGGCAATTACCTACACCAGTCGCTCAAAAAGTCTTCCATATAATTCAACAAATTCATAGTCAAGAACATATTAACAGAATCCAAGAGATAGCAACCCACGGGGGAGGCTACATCGATCCTGATACCCCCGTTTCTCCTCAAAGCTATGATGTGGCTTTACTCGCGGTTAGCGCTTGGTTAGACGGAGTCGATGGGGTTTTAATTAAAGGCAAACCCGCCTTCATCTTAGCACGCCCTCCCGGTCATCACGCTACAAAAGATCAGGCTATGGGTTTTTGTCTGTTTAGTAACGCGGCGATCGCCGCTAATTACGCTCTCACTAAACCCACCGTTAACCGAGTCGCTATCCTGGATTGGGATGTTCACCACGGTAATGGGACAGAAGCGATCGTCGCAACTAACCCCCAAATCGCCTATTGTTCTCTCCATCAATACCCCGCTTATCCCGGGACAGGAAAAGCGAGCGATCGCGGACTATATGATAATGTCCTCAATATTCCTCTGCAACCCTATAGTACTATCGCTGACTATGATCGAGCTTTTCAAGAACAAGTTATCCCTTTTTTAACTCGATTTAACCCTGATTTACTGATTATTAGTGCTGGTTATGACGCTAATGAATTAGATCCTCTTGCTGCTATGTGTCTCCATCCCCCAGATTATGGTATTTTTACTAATTATTGTCTGGAAATTACCCCAAAAATTCTGTTTGGTTTAGAAGGTGGTTATCATCTCCAAGCTTTAGCAGCATCGGTCCAAGCAACTATCGCTAGTTGTTTAAAAATTAACTACTAACTAAATGAGTCGCAAAATCTCTTTACTCCCTTGGTTAATTATCTCATCTTTAACTCAAATTATTTTAAGTATATCGGTGGTAGGTTATATCTCCTATCGCAGTGGACAAGAGATGCTCTATCGTTTTGCTCGAGAATTGATGTTACAAGCTGGCGATCGCTCGATTAGCAAAATAGACCAATATCTCACCAGCGCTGATCTGATTAATCGCCTTAACGAAGAGGCGATAACTTTAGGTATCCTAGACCCACAGGATTTAGAAGCAATCCACCGTCAACTAATCCTACAACAGCGACAGTTTCACAACGTTACCTCCATTCTCTATGGAGACCCATCGGGAAACGTTAGACTAGTCAATAAAATTACGCCAAACTCAGCAACAAAATCGGATCTTCAAATCGCGCTCAACGATCCCGTTTCTCCTGGTAAGTTACATTTCTATCAACTTAACCAACTTGGTATGAGAGGAGAATATCTCCATACCCTTGATTTTAATGTACACGATCGCTCCTGGTATCAACAAGCCGTTACAACCAAACAACCAGGTTGGACTAAACCTTTTCCAACTGTTAGGAACGGTCTTTTAACTATCAACGCTTATCGACCCGTTTTTAGTCGAGATAACCAAGAATTAATCGGAGTATTTTCTGTAAATATCAGTATAGAACAAATCTGTAGTTTTCTTAGACAAATCCCCGTTAGTCCCTCTTCTCAGATTTATCTCCTCGACCATAATTATCTTATCGCTAGCAGCGATCACAGTTTACCCCATGGTCTAGATATCCCTACTCCGGAAAATGACCAAGTTATTGACCCCAGGGAAACCGATAATTATTATACTTTTAAACAAATTAACCGCTTTTTACAATCAAAATTTCCTAACCTAGATAACATCCAATCCGCTGAAACCTTCGATTTGACTATTAAACAAGAAAAGTACTTAGTCAGGATCATACCCTATGGTTCAGAATTAGGGTTAGATTGGTTAATGGTGTTGGTTATCCCAGAATCTGACTTTACTGAACAAAATCGCGCTAATTTACGCAAAACTATTCTACTTTGTTTCGTTTCAGGATCCCTCGCCCTTCTTAATAGTCTAGTTACCTCTCGTTGGATAGTTATACCTATCTTGCGACTGCAAAAATTCGCTCTTAATTTACCCCAAAGCAATAATCAAGTAACTTGTTTAGATAGTCCTATTCAAGAAATTAATCAATTGGGACTGATTTTAGAACAAACATCCCAAGAAATTCAAACTACGATCGATAAACTAAAAGATAGTGAGCACAAACTACATCAAATCCTCGAACATCTTCCCCTGGGAGTAGTGGTTTTAGACGCCAACGGAACAATTACTTATATCAATCCTAAGGGGATGAAATTATTAGATATCCAGACTATTCCTGAGGCTCCACCTGGTAAGCATTCTCAAGTTTATCAACTTTTTCGACGAGGTACAGATGATTTATACCCCTACTCAGAATTACCCTCAATTAAAGCTTTACAGGGAAAAAACATCTATATAGATGATCTCGAAATCAGGGTTAAAGGAAAAAGTATCTACTGTGAAGTTTACTCTAATCCCGTATACAACCATAAACAAGAAATCATCGGCTGTGTTAATCTGTTTCAAGATATCAGCGATCGCCTCTCCACACAAGCCATATTAACTGACTATAACCGAACTCTGCAAAAACAAATTAACGAAGCTACCCAAGCTCTACACAAAAATCAAACCCTATTATATAAAGTCCTAGAAAAAGTTCCTGGAAATATTTCCGCTTGGATTTCCTATCCCGACGGTAGAATCGATTACCAATATATCAACCCTCTCTTAAGTCAAATTATGGAAATTGATCCAGAGACATTGACATATTATCCTAATTTTATATTCGAATTGATTCACCCCGACGATCGCTCTAATTACCAACAACAGATCGCTCACAGTAGCGCTACCCTACAATTATTCGATCACGAATGGCGCATTATCAGTATTTCCGGGAAAATCAAATGGTTACAAGGAATTCTGCAACCTGAATTAGGGGAAAATGGCACTATCTACTGGTACGGTGTTATCCTCGATATCACTGAGCGCAAAAAAGCAGAAGCTGAATTAAGAGAAAGTGAAGAGAAATTTCGCACCTGTTTTAATAACGTTGGTACAGCAATGGGAATGGTCAATCTTGAGGGTTATTTTTTACAAGTTAATAAAGTTTTTTGTGAAATGATTGGTTATTCAACCGAGGAATTATTACAAATGAGTTTTCAACAAATTACTTACCCTGCTGATTTAAGTCATTGTTTAGAACTCATGGTTAAAATGAGCGCAGGAGAAATCGACAATTTTCAAATGGAGAAACGTTATCTTAACAAAAACAACCAGATTATTTATGCTCTTACCAACGTCTCCTTGGTTAGGAATCAAGATAACTTACCCCTATATGCGATCGCACAAATCCAAGATATCAGCGCTCGTCATTACGATGAATTGGAGTTAGAAAAAGCTAAACTAGCAGCAGAAGCAGCAAATCTCGCCAAAACTGAGTTTATAGCAGCGATGAGTCACGAATTACGTACCCCCCTGAATGCTATACTCGGTTTTGCCCAATTATTATTAAAAACCGTCACCAACTCAACCGCAACAGCACAACTACAGGCAATTCTCGATAATGGTAATCATCTCCTTGATCTCATTAATAACCTTTTAACCATTGCTCAAATTGAAACAGGAAACTTTAATCTGCAATTAAATCGAGTTAATCTATCCCAATTGCTAGAAAAATTGCACAATTCCTACGCTTTACAAGCCAAAGCTAAAGGATTAGAGTTGATTTGGTGTTACGACACGGATTTACCCTGTTATCTGGAAAGCGACGAAGTCAAACTCAGACAGATTTTTATCAATCTCCTCAATAACGCCCTTAAGTTCACCGAACAAGGTACAATCACCTTTAACGCTAGTCAAGATCATAATCTCTTAATCTTTACGATTACCGATACAGGAGAAGGAATCGCACCGGAGGAGATAACCAAGCTTTTTCAACCCTTTAGTCAAACCGCAACCGGGAAAAACTCCCAACAAGGTACAGGATTGGGATTAGCGGTAACCAAACAATTGCTCAATTATCTTGAAGGAGAAATAATCGTCAACTCCCAACCAGGAATAGGGACAAAATTTACCATTGAAATACCCCTTAGAAATCCTAGCACAAAAATGGTCACCAAAAATTGTTTAGTTATAGAAAATAAATTAAATCTTAAACAAGAGCAAAGTCTTGAAGAATTACCAACTATTTGGTTAAGAAAATTTCAGCAAAGTATCCTTGAAGGTGATATCGATTTAATGGTAGAATTAGTCGAGCAAGTCCGTAAGCAAAATGAGACTTTAGCCGACTACTTAATTAACCTAGTAAAATCGTTTAGACTGCGAGAACTTTTAGATCTAACATCCCAATATGACCAACAAAACTAGGACGATTCTTATCGTTGATGATACCCCGGATAATTTGCGCTTGTTAACAGATTTATTATCCTCTCGAGGCTACAAAATTAGAATAGCACCCGATGGAGAATTTGCCTTAAATTCGGTTAAAGCTAATCCGCCTGATTTGATTTTACTAGATATTAGGATGCCTAATTTAGATGGGTATGAAGTTTGTCGTCAGTTAAAAGCTAACCCGGAGACAGAGAAAATACCCATAATTTTTTTAAGCGCATTAGGAGGAGAAATAGATAAAACCAAAGCATTTCAAGTGGGGGGATGTGACTATATCACTAAACCATTTCAATTAGAAGAAGTCCTAGCTAGAGTTAATCAACAGTTTAAAATTCTTGACTTACAAATTAGTTTAGAATTGCAAAATAATCAACTAAAAATAGCTGAAGCTAAATATCGGACTATTTTTGAAAATGCTATAGAGGGTTTATTTCAAGTCTCTTTAGATGGACATTATT
>CALGKL010000210.1 GCA_937930495.1 uncultured Gloeocapsa sp. | reverse complement strand
TAAATTAATTCTTGATTAAGTATTTCTTCAGAAGGTTGAGATTCTTCAGTAGCAGACATGAAAAAAGTTGTCATAGAAAATTAGGTAAATTAAACAAGAGTGTAAATATAGAATTTTAGGTCAGTTGTAGTAACTTAGTCTGACTAAAACTGATATTCATAAAGGTTAAGTATACTAATATTTACACCAAAATGAACCAACCAACAATTGAAATAATCAATAATTATGACTCCTTTACCAGAATATCGTCCCCGGAAAACATCTCTAGGACCATTAGAGACAGAAATTCTCAATATAGTCTGGGAATTGGGTTGTGTCACTGTTAAGGATGTACACGAGAGAATTCTAAGGGATCCTGAACGAGAATTGGCTTACGCTTCTGTGACCACGATTTTGCATCGATTAACCCAAAAGGGTTGGTTAAGCTGTATCAAAGAAAAACGCGCCTTCTATTGGCGTCCTCTCCTTACCCGTCAAGAAGCTCAAGGTATTTTAGCTTACGAACAACTGCAAAAATTTCTAGCAGTGAGTAACCCAGACGTGGTAGCATCCTTTGCCGATAGTTTAGATAGTTCCAGTTTAGAACAACTAGGAGCGATCGCCTCTCGTCTAGAAGCCTTTCGCCGTAAACAACAGGAGAAATAACTATGCACCTATTGATGATTGTCATCACCCTGACTCTAGCCTATGTGGTGCGGCTTTTAGCACTAAAGGTAACCAGACAATTAGCCTTTTTTAACTTTTTGTTTCCCCCTTTGCTCTTACTCACTACCGCAGCGGCGATCGTTTCCATGGGACCTGAAGGGAAAATGTTGGGATTAAAGGCGGGTTGGTTTAGTTATCTGTTGGCTTGTACTTATTTATTGGTAGTAATTAGCCTCTTGGCTAAATTGGCTTATCAAGCTTGGAGACAAACACAAACAACCTCTAGGTATTCCCAAATATCTCTACTCAATCAGCCAATTTATCTGTTAGACATAGACTTCCCCTATTGCGCCCAGATGGGGTTTTGGCGATCGCAAATCATTCTCAGTCGAGGTTTACTAGACTTACTCAACGAAGAAGAATTAACCGCCGTACTCGCCCACGAACAAGCACACCAATCCTATCACGATAATTTCTGGTTTTTTTGGTTGAGTTGGTTGCGCAATTCCACCCCTTGGTTACCCCAGAGTGAGACTTTGTGGCAAGAATTATTACTCTGGAGAGAATTGAGAGCTGATGCTAAAGGAGCGCAACAAGTGGGGGGGTTGGTCATCGCTGAAGCTTTACTCAAAGTAGCCCAAAAAGTAAATGATTATCTATCCCATAAACCGGAGTTAGCTTTTTCTGTAGAATTAAACGATGGCAATAACTCTCGTTTAGAACAAAGAATCGACGCTTTATTGAGCGATGCCCCCAAACCGGAACAATTAAAATGGTATCTCAGCGGGATTATTGCTAGTTTATTACCGATGTTAACTATTTGCCTACACCAGTAAAAATGCGTAAACAAAGTCTATGGTTACTGTTAGTCACCATAGGAAGCCTAAATTTAGGTCAAAAACTCCCTGCAACTACCTCCCCGATTAGAGAAGAAACGGTAGCATGCGAAATTCTCGTAGTCGGAGGAGGATTAGCAGGAGTAGCCGCTAGTTATGAGGCTTTATTAGCGGGAAAAACCGTCTGTTTAACCGAAATAACCGATTGGGTAGGAGGACAAATTTCCGCCCAAGGAACATCAGCACTAGACGAACAGGGAACACAGCGATCGCTTCTTTTTTACCCTAGTGGTTATCTAGAATTGCGCTCTCGAATTGCCAACTACTACGGTAAACTCAACCCTGGGGAATGTTGGGTCAGTGAATCTTGCTTTTTACCTCAAGATGGTCATCAAATCTTATTAACCCAACTGCAAGAAGCAGCCCAAAAAGGAGGAGGTACATTACATTGGTTTCCCTCCACAGTAATCAAAGACCTAGTGATCAGTGAATCAGGAAATTGGCTCGAAGGAGCGATCGCAATTCAACATCAACCCCAACCCAACGCACCACCCTTAAACACCTTTCCCCTCTCCCAAACCATCGTTGATTGGTACAATTACAACGATTCTCCTTATTTCCAAAAAAAAGTGATCAAATTTTACCCAGTCAATCGGCAATCATCCAACTGGTATGTGATCGAAGCCACCGAAACAGGAGAAATCATCGCTTTAGCTGATGTCCCCTACCGTGTAGGCATTGACCCCCGTTCACATTTTGAACCCACTTCATCTAGTGAAACCTACTATCCCTATTGTACCCAGGGATTTACCTATACTTTTGCTCTAGAGCAAACCGACGCCAGACAGAGTTATACAATGCCTGATTGGTATTTAGGTCACGCCCATTATTATAGTTACGAATTAGAACGTTTTGCCGATTTAGACTTACTCTTTACCTATCGTCGTATTTGGAGTCCAACCACAGGAGAATTAAAAACAGTGGGAGGACTCCAATTCTCTACCCCTACTCCTGGAGATATTTCTCTGCAAAATTGGACATGGGGTAATGATTATCGTCCCGGTAATCCCGAAGATAATCTAGTCTATACCAGAGAACAACTAACAGCTACAGGTCAATTAGAGCCAGGATGTTGGTTAGGAGGATTGCGCACCGAAACCCTGGCTAAAGGTGAAGAACACGCCTTAGGTTTTTTCTATTGGTTAGTGATGGGTACTACCGACTCTCAACTCGGTACCGGAATTAAGCAACCCTTCCCCTATTATCGTTTACTCACTGGTTTAGATTCCCCCATGGGAACAATTCACGGTTTGTCCAAATATCCCTATATCCGTGAGGGAAGACGGATTATTGGGCGTCCCTCTTTTGGTTATCCCGATGGTTTTACCATTCGTGAGATCGATATCTCTCGACGTAATTATCTAGATCCCTATTATCGGGAAACCCTCTCTCCTGATACTTATCGACGTTTAGAGAAAATGATCGCCGGGTTAGAAGGTGAACCTAGAGCCAGTCGTAGGCGATCGACTATTTATCCTGATGCAGTAGGAATCGGTCACTATAGTATCGATTTTCACCCCTGTATGCAAGATAGTCCCGCCGAGAAATACCGTAATCGTGAAAGAGAAGGGGAAAGAAGAGCACAAGGACAAGCTTATCCCTTTCAAATCCCCTTAAGAGCTATGATTCCCCAAAAAATTGATAACTTATTGGTAGCGGGTAAAAGCATCGCCACTAGTCATATCGCTGCTGCTGCCTATCGAGTACACTCTTTTGAATGGTCTAGTGGAGCTGCTGCTGGTCTAGTAGCGGTTTTCGCCCTCGATCATGATCTTATCCCCTATCAGTTAATCGAATCTATGCCTCGTCCTAGTGAAGAATTAAAATTATTGCAAGAAAAGTTAAATAATAGCGGTAATCCCACCGCTTTTCCTGACACCTCGATTTTTAATCAGAATTGGGATGATTGGCAGTAATTGAGTTGGTTTTTAAGAATTTAAGCTTTTTTTAATCTGTGAGCTCCTCAATTGACTTTATAATTGTAGTTAGAGCTTAACTACAGGTCTTAAAATGGTAGATTTAAAAGCAAAAGTTACCCTCAAGCAAAAAGGCGAAGAAGCTTACATTTCCGTCAAACAACTGATGGTTACCTTGAGATGGACAGCTAGTGTAGATTTGGACTTAATGGCTTTCTATGAAGCTAAAGATGGTACTAAAGGCGGTGTTTTTTCTGATAATTTTCCAGGGGGAAATTTAGGAAGTTTAAACCAATTCCCCTATATTCAACTCAGTGGCGATGAAGGAGTGGGCGCTACAGGTGGAGACAATCAAGAAGTAATTAGAATCACCAAACTAGATGATCTGGCTACAGTCTACATTTGCACTTTAAACTACACAGATGCTTCCGAAAAAAGAGACTCGTCCTTCAGTGAATACGATGGAGGTATTACAGTGATCGACGATCGCGGTGAATCCGTCGCCGTACCTCTTAATTCTCAACAAGCAGGACAAGTAGCAATCATCGCCAAAATTGATAATACTAGTCCCATGGGAGCTAAATTAATTAATGAGAATAAAATTATCGATTTGGGAACTTTTGTGAATACTATTCCTGGGGCTAATTTATTGGTTAATTAGACAAAATAATGGTAGATTTAAAGCCCAAAATAACTCTCAAAAAAAAAGGTCAAGAAGCCTTTATCCCTGTTAAACAATTAATAGTAAAATTACAGTGGAGCGCTTCTGTTGATCTAGACTTGATGGCTTTTTACCAAAGCAAAGATGGTCAAGAAGGTGCGCTCTTTTCTAATCACTACCAAGGGGGAAATACGGGAAGTCTCGAGAGTTTCCCCTATGTCCAACTTAGTCAAGACGCGGGATTAGGAGCAAGCACAGGTAATAAAGAAGAAATACTGCGCATCAGCAAACTAGATGATTTAGCCCAATTATATATCTGTACCATTAACTTTACCGCGGCTAAAGCTAATCAGAATAACCCTTTTAATAATTACGACGCTCAGGTATTACTATTAGACGATAAAGGAGAGTCAATCGCCGTACCTCTAGATTCCCCTACCCCAGGGACAGTAGCAGTTATCGCTAGAATAGATAATACTAATTTTATAGGAGCAAAACTAATTAACGAGAATTATATCTTGGAATTAGTAGATTTTCAAGCCACAATACCAGGAGCAAAATTATTACAAATAAGCTCAAAAGTCGTCTTAAAAAAGAAAGGCGATCGCAGTGTTATTCCGATTAGCAACCTTCACGCTACCCTAGTCTGGAAAGCAGCAGTAGATTTAGACTTACACGCTTATTACCAAACCAAAATAACCGCGCCAAAAGGAGGAAATATTTGGAGTAAACTCTTAGGGGGAGGTAGCGGTAAACCAGGGGAAGAAGGACACGTTTATTATGCTTATCGGGGTAATAAAAACCAATATCCCTGGATTTATCTAGACCAAGACGCAGGAATAGGAGACACAGGGGGAGACAACGAAGAAAACCTCTATTTTACC
This sequence comes from uncultured Gloeocapsa sp., assembly GCA_937930495.1. GTDB lineage: Bacteria > Cyanobacteriota > Cyanobacteriia > Cyanobacteriales > Gloeocapsaceae > Gloeocapsa. Next base: position 2,286 of record CALGKL010000210.1, on the reverse strand, counting down.
ACTCTCGAACACATCGAACACTTATTGATCGTGGCGACAATCTTTAATAAACCTAACGCCATTTTCGCTAGATACGATGGTACAGTGATAATCACCGCTAATAATGATAGCTTTGAAGTACCACTAATTGCCACAGAACCAGGGAATAACTGTATTATCGCTCACATCGATAACTCAGGCAACCAACCGATACTAATCAACATCAATAAAGTTCAAGACAAAAGTCCGACAATCGCCAGTTTTTTAAAAAATTAAACAAGGAACTAATCATGGTAGAACTCAAAGCCAAAATAACCCTACATCAAAAAGGACAAGAAGCCTTTATTCCGGTTAAACAATTATTAGTCAAATTAACCTGGACAGCCAGTGTAGACTTAGATTTAATGGCTTTTTATCAAGCTAAAGACGGACGCACAGGGGGAGTAGTTTCTGATAATTATCCCGGGGGGAGTTTAGGTAGCTTAAACGAATTTCCCTATATCCAACTCAGTGGTGACGAAGGAGTAGGCGCCACCGGAGGAGATAACGAAGAAGTATTAAGAATCAGTCGCCTCGATGAGTTGGCGATCGTTTATATTTGTACCCTCAACTATACCGACGCTATTGAAAAAAGAGATTCATCTTTTAGCCAATACGACGGAGGAGTAATCGTTGTCGATGAAAAAGGAGACAGTATCGCCGTTCCCCTCAATTCCGATACTCCAGGGACCGTAGCCGTCATCGCCAAAATAGATAATACCAGTCCTATTGGCGCAAAATTAATCAACGAAAACAGAATCATTAGTTTAGAGACCTTTGCTGCAACTATACCGGGTTCACACGTAATCGTTGGCTAAAAATCATCATGGCAGAACTAAAAGCAAAAATAACCCTTAAAAAAAAGGGCGAACAAGCCTATTTATCCCTAAGACAACTAGTTGTCTCCCTCAAATGGAGTGCAGCAGTAGATTTAGACCTAATGGCTTTTTATAAAAGTAAAGACAATCAAGTTGGGGGCGTTTTTTCCGATAACTACCAAGGAGGAAGCATGGGGAGTCTCAATAGCTTCCCCTATATCCAACTTAGCGAAGACGCCGGAGTAGGTGCAACAGCAGGAGAAAACCAGGAAATTCTGCGCATCACTAAACTAGATGATCTAGCAGAAGTATATATCTGTGCGGTAAATTTTACCGACGCTTCCCAAAATCGCCCCAATTCCTTCGCCCAATACGACGCTCACGTCTTACTAGTTGACGATCGCGGTGAATCAATCGCCGTCCCCCTGGACTCAACTACTCCAGGAACAGTAGCGGTTATCGCCAAGATCGATAATACTGGTTTCATGGGCGCAAAATTGATTAACGAAAACCAGATCTTGGATTTAAACAGTTTTCAAAGTCAAATACCTGGTGCTAATACGCTAAAACTATCCTCAAAAATAGTCTTAAATAAAAAAGGAGACTCAGTTCAACTCAAACCTAAAACAAATGGTAGCTTAGGTGAATTATTAGTCAACCTGAATTGGCATCAAGGACAAACAACCACCCAACCTCAAGGGGGTTTTCTCTCCCAAATGTTAGGAACAAGTAGCAATCAGGGAGCAATCGACCTCGATTTAGGTTGCTTGTATGAATTGACCACAGGGGAAAAAGGAGCAATTCAAGCCCTAGGTAATTGTTTTGGCGACTTTAATCAACCTCCCTATATCCTTCACTGTGGAGACGATCGCACCGGAGCCTGGTCAGAAGGAGAAAACCTGCGCATCAACGGAGAAAAAGTAGCCCAAATTAAAAGAATTTTGATTTATGCTTTTATCTACGAAGGTATCGCCAATTGGTCAGAAGCTGATGGCGTAGTTACCCTCAAACAACCAGGCGCACCCGAAATCATTGTCCATCTTGACGAGCATCGAAATAATCTAGCTATGTGTGCGATCGCCCTGTTGGAAAACGTCGGTAACACTTTCAGGGTTGAGAAAGTCGTGCAATATTTTTCCGGTCATCCCGAGATGGATCAAGCCTTTAATTGGGGTTTGAGATGGGTAGCAGGTCGTAAATGAGTTAAGAGGAAATGGGTTCGGAGTTTCTAGGAAGGAGTTAGGTGTAGCCTAAGCGCCTCTACCTAAGTCTTCAGGGCGATCGACATCTGCAAGAATTGGTAAATAATCAATTTCCAAACCAAGTCCTTGGGCTATTTTTTGAGTTTGGACAAAAACTACCTCAGTTCCCCAATCAATACCCTGGAACAATTGGGGAAAATTACCCCCTAAACCAATCAAATAATAACCCCCATCCACCGCCGGACCAA
>CALGKL010000209.1 GCA_937930495.1 uncultured Gloeocapsa sp. | reverse complement strand
TAAAATAGGCATAGGTTTCTAACCTATGCTATCTGATGTGCGGCACAAAACTACGCTCGTCATAATCGTGATGTGATGATGAGTCGTTTGTTGCGGATTCTCGAAAAACATCTCAGTGGTGGAAAAAAATTAAACCTCTATTATCAGTCAATTGTCATCATAATTACGCCACTGTTAAACAGGTAGTCTGTGTTAAAGGATAATGTGCTTACCATTCTCACCGATTCATTCTCTTGGCAAAAATCAGCAGTTTTCCTCTACTTATTAAAGTATCCCCAAGCCATTGTTTACCGTTTTCAAACCAGATTCAATCAGGTTGATAATTATACTCATCCAGAGATTATCCTGACCTCTGTTGAAGATTACGCCGTTGATGTCCAAGTGGGCGATCGCCTTTTGATTTCTTGGTTAAGGACAACTTATCAGTCTATACTCGGGGATAATCCACCTTTTTTGGTCTCCAATACCCCAAACTTGATCGATGCCGAGTTTTTCCCCATACAATATAGTCACGCTCGCTGTTGCGCCTATTTACGCCAATTAGAGCAAGAAAAGATTATTACTGAAGCAGGTATTCTCATCCCTAATCCTAATTTAATCGAGTTATTACCCTATTTGAATCCTTTCGATTGGGATTTACTCAAAGCAATAGTATCCCTCAACGATGAAGATGGAGAAATTTATACTCCTAAACTCATTAATCATCTCAGTCAAGCTGTCTTGAATTTTGAACGCTATAGTGGAATTTGGCGGGAAAATTTACAATTAAAACCGATAAAAGCCATTTTACTGATTCTAGCACGCTATTATCTCCACTTTTTTTTGCAAAAATCATCAGTAATCCCCCCCGTAGAATTGTAAATAAAGATAAATTGTTTGACAAAAAATATTGACTTAGGATATAATCAAATTAGTGTGAGGAGCGAACCAGCAAAAGGAGCCGAGACGAAACAAGGCAAGTCGTCGGCTTCTTTGCTGTTTTTAAGTAGCTCAAATGTTAAGTTGTATTTAAAATAACAAAATAATTATTCAAGGTCAATTATGATCTGCTCTGATTAACAAAATAAACTTAACATTAATGATTGCTTTTTTAGATGAACTACTCTGGGGAAAAGTCCTGATAGTAGCATTACTTGCTATAGGGTTGTTATTGACAATTCGTTCTCGTTTTGTCCAATTTCGCTACTTCTTCCATATGTTTAGAATGTTAGGCAACTCCTTTGCAACTGAAGAAGGACAACTAAGCTCATTTCAAGCCCTAGCTCTTAGTGTAGCAGGACGTGTAGGAGCTGGTAATATAGCTGGAGTCGCTGTAGCGATTAGTCTCGGTGGACCTGGAGCAATTTTCTGGATGTGGTTGATTGCTTTGATTGGTATGGCTACGAGCTTTTTTGAATGCGTTATAGCCCAAGTATTTAAGCAAACTGAACCCGATGGAACGTTTCGCGGAGGACCGGCGTATTATATGGAAAAAGCCTTAGGTCAACGTTGGATGGGCTCTTTGTTTTCCTTTCTGTTATTGGTAACTTTTGGCTTCGGTTTTAATGCTGTACAATCCTATACAGTAGCTACCTCCATTGATGATACCTTTGGAATTCCCACTAAGATCACCGGCTTGATTCTGATGGTTATTTTGGGATTAGTTATCTTTGGTGGCGTCAAAAGAATTGCCCAAATCGCTGAATTTATTGTACCAGCGATGGCTGGGAGTTATCTCTTAATGACTTTGTTTGTGTTAATAACTAATATAAGAGAGTTACCAGGAGTGATATCTCTAATTATCAGCAGTGCTTTTGGGTTAAACCAAGCGATCGCCGGCGGAATTGGGGTAGCCCTCATGTTTGGAATCAAAAGAGGTTTATTCTCTAACGAAGCAGGTTTAGGGAGCGCTCCTAACGTAGCTGCAGTAGCTTACGTCAAACACCCAGTTAATCAAGGAATCATCCAATCATTCAGTGTATTTGTTGACACAATTATCATGTGTACTTGTACTGCTACTGTTATCTTACTATCTAGTGTTTATCAACCAGGAAGTGAAGCACAGGGAGTATTATTAACCCAATCAGCTATGGCTGAACACGTTGGCAATTGGGGAAGAGCATTTATCAGCATCGCTTTAGTACTATTTGCTTTTACCTCGATTATTTATAACTACTATCTAGGTGAAAACAGTCTGAATTTCTTCAGCGAAGAAAACAAACTGGTTTTTAACATCTTTCGTGTCTTAACCCTAGCTCTGATTATCTGGGGTGCTGTACAAGATTTGAGTACTGTTTTTGGATTCGCTGATATAACCATGGGATTACTAGCGCTCGTCAATATATTCGCCTTGTTTAAACTAGTTAATCTCGGTTTAAGAGTGATGAAAGATTTTGACGAACAAATGACACGGGGTATTAAAGAGCCAATTTTTGACGCGAGAAGATTTGCCGATGTTAATTTAGATCCTAAAAGTTGGCCAACAGAAGGATTACTAGTAGATTCCCCACTTTCTACAGATAGAGTTTAAATCCTAAACGCTGGTGGAGATTTACACTTAACCAGTTGTTAATAACCTGTTTTAGACAATCAAAATATCACTGTGATTAAAAGTAGGTACATTTTGGATAAGAGCGAAAACAATCGAATTACTTTGCCCATTACCATCCCGGTCAAAGGATAATGTACCAATAAGGGGATTGTAAATAAACCGAGTCTCTTCCCTGAGATCGTTAATCAAAGCAAATTGTGACTCCCTTAAAGTACCTGTTGCTAAATAACCACCAAAACCAGTACTCAAGATAGCGATCACATCCTCACCTCTCCTTAAATCTCTAATACGGTCTATCCCTTCATTAGGATTATTAAATAAAAAGCGATCGCTTCCGTCTCCTCCGATTAAGGTATCATTAGCACCACCACCAATCAAGGTATCATTTCCACCCCTACCTACTAATCGGTTTCGGTCAGAGTTACCGGTAATTAAGTTAGCTAAATTATTCCCTGTACCATTGATATCATTTTCTCCGGTCAAGGTCAGATTTTCTAAATTTTGTGAGAGAGTCCAACTTAAAGAGGAGTTAACCCTATCATTACCTCGGTTTGGTTTTTCCGAGACAGTATCTCCTTGACTATCTACGATATAGATATCGTCTCCCCTTCCCCCTCTCATTAAATCATCACCTGTACCACCACCATCTAGATAGTCATCCCCTTTATAACCTGTGAGGGTCTCATTTCCCCCTCTCCCCTCAATGGTGTCATCCTTGTCGGTCCCAATTAAATCATCAGCATTATCGGTACCAATCAGCCTATGGTTAGAATCATCGGTTAATTCTACCGCACCTATATCTACCCTATCGTTAAAGAGGCGACTTTCTCCCCTTTGGTCTGTGGTTACCTCGTCGGGGATAAGGTCATTCTCACCTGCGTCGATTACAGGACTATCGGATTG
>CALGKL010000208.1 GCA_937930495.1 uncultured Gloeocapsa sp. | reverse complement strand
AATTGTCTGTCTGAGTCTTTTGAGGATAGGGTTAACCTGATGGCTGAAGATCAGGCGATCGCGCACTAAAACTTCTGTAGGTTTTGACCATGTTTGTCCATCATACCAGCCTGACTCTTCATAGGAAATAGTTTCTTGGCTTAATCTATTGCCAACATAGGACCAACCTAAGTATAATTGTATAGCAGCTAGTAGGACGAAGAGACAAGCTCCAGCCGCACCACTGAGGCTAAAAAGTAGAGTTTTTTTCCCGGGAGGAAAACTAGCTGCAGCAATAGGTCCGGCGATTAGATAACCCCAAGCCCAAATCCAAGCTAATTTACGTAGGTAACCAATTAAATCTAACTGTCCCCAATTAAAAAACCAAGCATTTTTCAACTGTTCATATTCGTTAACAGGCAATTGTTCATTAGGTACAGGACAAACCTTGAGAGAAGATTCTTTCATAATCTTAAGCTGGAAATTCTGTTAAATCTGGTTGATAATTAAAGCGTTGAGCGTGTCCCCAAAAAGCTTCTAAACTATAATATTCTCGTTCTTGAGGTAAAAAGATATGTACAATGACATCTCCATAATCGTGAATGATCCAACTAGATTCTACCTTTCCCGATGTGCGTATAGGTAACCTGTTAAATTCTGCTTCGATCTTCTCTTCTATTGAATCAGATATGGCTCTTAGTTGTGCTTTCGAAAAACCGGTAACAATGACAAAATAATCCGTTAGGTAGGATAATTCCCCTACGTCCAATAAAACAATATTTTCTGCTTTGCGATCGTCTGCTGCTGCTGCTATTTGCCAAGCTAAGGTTTTAGCGGGAATTGGGGTTAAAGAATCTAGTTGAGAAACAGAGTGGGATTGATTGGTCATGCAGTTCTTAATCAGAGTTATTTATTCAATTATAGACATTGCTTTAAGTCTCTAACTCCAAATAGCTAAAATATTAATAAATCTGACCTTGACCAATTTTTATGAACCAATCAGTCTCGGTAAAATTCTTAACAGGACATACTAACAAAGTTTTAGCTCTAGATTTTAATGATGAAGATAATATCCTCGTTAGTGGGAGTGAAGATAAAACCGTCAGAATCTGGAACCTTCAACAACTTCAATCTGTAGTGCTTAGAGGTCATGGTATTAATGATTGGTTTTGTCAAGTCAACGCCGTAGGAATTAGTTCTGAGTTAAATCTGTTAGCTAGTGGAGGAGACGATCGCACTCTACGTATTTGGTCTTTACTTACCAACCAAGAGGTTAAAAATTTTAGAGGACATCAACAGACTATAACCAGTTTAGCAGTACATCCTAACGGAACAACTATCGCTAGTGGTAGTCGAGATAAAACGATTATCATCTGGTCTTTAGAAACCGAGAGGATTCTGTATACTTTAGAAGGTCATAGCGATGGAGTACTCTGCCTCGGTTTTAATCGAGATGGTACTTTATTAGCTAGTGGTGGGGATATTTTTGATAAAACCATCAGAATTTGGTCTCTAACCGAACCTAAAACTATAGTACTCAAGGAACATTCCAACTGGTTTGGGGGAGTAACAGCGATCGCTTTTCACCCTAATGGTCGTTTATTGGTTAGTGGTAGCAAGGATAAAACGATCAAGATTTGGGATCTTGATCAAGCTAAAGAAGTAATGACCTTAACAGAACATACCAACGAGGTAAATTCCGTCGCCATTAGTCCCAATGGTAAATTTTTAGCTAGCGCGAGTAAAGATAAAACCCTCAAACTCTGGAATTTAAGCAATGGTAGTCTAATTAGTACCTTTCCTCACCCAGATAGCGTCACCGTCGTCAAATTTAGTCACAATGGTAAAACTCTCGCTACAGGTTGTGAAGATAAGATGATTAGACTATTTACTAATTTTTATCCTCAAAAAATGTTGACGCTTGAATAATACGCTTAAAACATTAACATCAGTAAAACAGACAAGGGATAAGCTATTAAAAGCACTCCACCAGCTAATTTACTCAGCTCATTTCCAGGTGTTGCTAATAAAATTACTAAGACCAAAGCAGCTAACATGAGCAAAGCCGGTTGATGTAAAAGGGTAGCATCAACAATTAACAAGGGACGAATTAGGGCAGCAGCTCCCAAAGTCATGGTTACATTATAGGCAAAAGAACCCACAACTCCGGCAATTACCACCTCTGTAGCTCCTTGACGCGCTGCTGACCAACATAACATAACCAGCTCAAAGGCTGTAGCAAAACCAACGACGGTTAGAGCCAACCTAGTTTGAGTTTCTTCTACATGGGTAATTTGCCGTACAGCTTCCACTAAAAGCAAAGAACCGATTACCATTGCTCCTAATCCAGCTACTACCAATAATAACTCTTGTCCAATTTTATTTTGGTATTTTTCTGGTTGTTCTGCCGCTAATTCTGATGCTGCCTCTGTTAACACTTCTGTTTCACCTAATGCCGGAGGTTTATGCTCGATCAGCCAAATAGTAACAACATATGCTATATAAAGTATTACTAAAATCCCACCTTCTAACCGCTGTACCTTACCATCCCAAATAAACCCAACAGCCGCCACTCCAATTGGTAGTCCCAAAACAGCGTATCGCATTACTCGTTTACCGAAAGGAAGGGGTGCGATCACCGCCCCAACTCCTAGAGCAACCAAACAAATAGCAATATTTGCCCCAATTACATCACCAAAAGCGATCGCCGGAGCGCCTTTTAAGCTAGCCGCGATAGTCGTTGCTAATTCTTCTGGCTCTGCTCCTGCTAAAAGCAATGCTAGTGCAAAACTACTTACCTGTAATCTAACCGCTGCTTCTCCCAAATTTTTAGCAAAAGTTTCCGCTCCCCAAACGATCGCCCCTACCCCCGCGATGATTACTAATATCCAGAAAATCGGTAAAAACATTTTTTATTTTCTTTAATTTTCCTACTCATTTAGACTTGATTTAATTATCTTTTTTGCTTACCAAAAGCAATAAAAAAATAAGTTTTAAATATGTATTTCTGTTAACATTTTTGCTCAAATAACCTATGACTAGGTTTCTCTGTGTCAAGATAGAAATAGGGTAGCATAAGAGGAGGCTGTTAGATGAGTGATCAACTAGCCACATTAGAGCAAAAAGAAATCAAACCCAGAGGATACCAAAGAATCCTGGTTGCTGTAGATTATCTGAATTTAACTATCGAAGTATTTGCCCAAGCATTAAAATTAGCTAAAGCTAACAATAGTAATTTGATGATTTTTCACTGCGTTCAAGGGGAATTACCGGGAGTTCCCGTCATGGACAGTTTTAGTACCATGGGCATTTACAACGATATATATTATCAAGAGATGAACGAATTTTACGAAAAAATGCGCAAAGAAGCAACGGAAAGATTAGTAGGTTGGTTGCAATCCTTTGCTCAACAAGCTCAAGAACAAGATATCAAAGCTGAATTTGACTATAAAATTGGCGATCCTGGTAAATCTATTTGTCAAACAGCAGCCAATTGGCGAGCTGATTTAATTGTTATCGGTCGTCGGGGTAGATCCGGTCTTTCAGAACTATTCTTAGGTAGCGTTAGTAATTATGTCGTTCACCACGCACCCTGTTCCGTTTTGATTGTACAACAATAGTAAAATAATAAAAAAAAAGAAAAAGCTCTCAGGAGTCTTGCCATGTTTCGACCCTGAGAGCTTTCCTTCACTCCTTACACACCTCACACTAGCTATATTTATACCAAGTTTATTTGGACTCGTCAGTAGGTTTGGTGACACTTTTAAAACTGTCACAATAAGGCAAAAGGTTGATTCTTCGTTATGATGGTTAGGTAGAGCCGTTATTAAAGGGTTTATGGGCAAAATTCGTTTAATGCACGCTAAACTTCATCGCGTCAAAGTTACTGAAGCTAACGTCAATTATATTGGTAGCATAACTATAGACGTAGAATTATTAGACAAAGTAGGTATTTTACCTCTACAAGAAGTAGAAATCGTTAATCTTAACAATGGTAAACGCTTTAGTACCTATGTTTTTCCTGGAGAAGCCGGGAAAAGAGAAATATGTCCTAACGGTGGAGCTGCTTTATTATGTCAACCCGGAGATATTCTGCTGATTTATGCTTATGAAGAAAAAGACAGAGCAGAAGTATGGCAAAAAGGACATCAAGCTAAGGTTTTAGTCGCTGACGAAAATAACGATTGTGAAGAGTTTTTCTGGCAAAATTTAGTACCGCAAGAGAATACAGTAAAATTTGAACAGTTCACCTCAAAAAAGTAACCAAGGAGATCCTGTGCTGTATCTATATCAATTTGAAATCTGTCCCTATTGCGAAAAAGTCAGATTTATCCTCGACTATAAAGGGTTAGAGTATAGCAAAATAGAAGTAACCCCAGGAATTGGACAACTCGAATTACTTAGGTTATCGGGAAAAACTAAAGTTCCCGTACTCAAAGACGGTGATACAGTAATTGCTGATTCCACAGAAATTGCTTTCTATCTCGAGAGAAAATATCCCGAACCTCCCTTAATCCCAGAAGACCCTCTATCGAAAGGACAAACCCTCTTAATCGAAGCTTGGGCTGATGAATCCATAGGTGGTAATAGTGGTAAAGCTTTTGTCAGTGCTTTAAATCAGTATGGCAATTTCCGTAGCTCCATTTTACCGAATAATACCCCCGATTTTCTCAAAAATTTAGTCCGCTCTGTACCTGGAGAATGGCTAGATTTAGTGGGAACTGGTGTAGGTTTAGGGGGTGATTCGGTTAAGGAGTCGGTCTCGATTTTAAAACAGAATCTAGAAGCTTTGAGCTTGATTTTAGCCAATCAACCCTATCTAACTGGTACTCGTCCAACTTTAGCAGATTTTGCCGTAGCGGGAATGACTCTAACTATCAAATTCCCCGAAGGAGATTATCTCAACATATCGGAAGAATTAAAAGGTAAGGGAATTCCCGGTATAGCTGATCATAGCGCTTATG
>CALGKL010000207.1 GCA_937930495.1 uncultured Gloeocapsa sp. | reverse complement strand
TACTCCAGCTGATGGGAGAAGAGAAGGGATGGGAATATCTAGAGAATCTCCATAAAAATATAGCTCAATATATGCACTCTGGTTCTAAACCCTGTCGAGTAGCAGGATCTGGAGAATATCCGATCGGTATTTCCTTTGGTTATCGCGCTGTTAAACAAAAGAATGAGGGAGAACCCATAGAACCAGTATTCCCCAAAGAGGGTTCAGGATGGGATATAGAAGCTAATGCTCTAGTACAAAAACCTCAAATCAAAGAAGCAGCTAAAACCTTTTTAGATTGGGCAATTACTCCGGAAATTTCTAAAGAATATGCTAAAAGTTTTGCCATAACCGCGGTTAAAACCGATGCTCCTATACCTGAAGGGTTTCCCCCCGATCCTTTAGCACAATTAATTGACAACGATTTTGAATGGGCTGCAGCTAATCGCGATCGCATTTTAAAAGAATGGTCAGCTCGTTTTGACGGTAAATCAGAAGCCAAATCCTAAATTTTAGAGCTATAACTCATGACGAACTCTTCAGATTCAACAAGAATCAATAGAAATAAACAAAAACAGGGTAATTTATCGCGTCAAACTCCAGCTTACACAGTAAATGAGGCTGATACTAAACCCTATGTCCAGATTGAAAACGTGAGTAAAAGTTTTGGTAAATTTGTCGCACTCAGAGATATCTATTTGGACGTTTACCCTGGAGAATTCCTCTGTTTACTCGGTCCATCTGGTTGTGGAAAAACAACTCTGTTAAGGATTATTGCGGGTTTAGAACCACAAACCACGGGAAAAATTAGTCTTGGTGGTAAAGATGTCTCTCGTTTAAGTGCGTCTCAGAGAGATTTTGGGATAGTATTTCAATCCTATGCGTTATTTCCCAATCTAACCGCTTCTCAGAATATTGCGTATGGTCTCCAAAACGCTAAAGTTGATTCTGAAAAAATCAAAAATAGAGTACAAGAATTACTCGAGCTGGTAGGGTTAGAAGGGATAGGACATAAGTACCCAGCTCAAATGTCAGGTGGACAACAACAAAGAGTAGCTTTAGCCAGGGCTTTAGCTTTGTCACCTGGCTTATTACTACTGGATGAACCTCTCTCAGCCTTAGACGCTCAAGTCAGGGTCAAACTACGTACAGAAATTACTAAAATCCAAAAAAGTCTTGGCATAACTACCATTATGGTAACCCACGACCAAACCGAAGCTCTAGCTATGGCAGATCGTATTGTCGTCATGGATAAAGGTTATATTGCTCAGGTTGGGTCCCCCCACAGTGTTTATCAACGTCCAAACACTCCTTTTGTGGCTAATTTTATCGGGGTAATGAATTTTTTAAAAGGGGTAACTACTGCTAATAATCAGGTGCGTTGCGGTAACATTAACCTGGAAATTATTGACCAGGATTTAGAGACGAATACTCCTGTGCGTATCGCTATTCGTCCAGAAAATGTCTCTTTAGTTACTTCTGAAACTAATCTTCCTAACGTGATTAGAGCAACTATTGAGTCGGTAGAATTTTTAGGATCTAACTATCATCTGAGTTTATCTCCTGATGGGTATGCTCAAGAAATGATGACTATAGAGTTGTCTAATCATCAGGTGAAGGATTTAGATATAAGCTATGGTTCAACTCTGCAATTGCAATTACCACCAGATAAAATACAGGTATTCCCAGAAATATGACTATTACTACTAACAAACCCGAGGTAATTAAACCCCTGGTTACCAAAGAAGACTGGATCATGCGTATTGTTCTAGTTTTGAGTACTCTCTGGTTACTATGGGGTGTGGTTTTACCTCTTTGTCCTATTTTCTTAAAAAGTTTCCAGGATAAAGAGGGTAATTGGATTGGGTTACAGAATTATCTCGATTATTTGAGTAACCCTAGTTTAGTCGCTTCTTTCTTTAACAGTTTTTATGTGGCGATCGCTAGTACCCTAGTTTCGGTATTTCTCGCTTTTGTCTTTGCTTACGCTTTGACGCGTACCGCTATACCTGGTAAAAAAATCTTTAATATTCTAGGGATGCTCCCTCTATATATACCACCTTTAGCCCATGCCATCGGTTTAATCTATTTATTCGGGAGACAAGGTATTATTACAAGAGCGGGTTGGGATATTGGTTTATATGGTGCTACTGGTATTATTATCGGGGAGAGTCTTTATTGCTTTCCCCAAGCTTTAGTGATACTTATTACTGCTTTAAGTTTAACCGACGCGCGTCTCTATGAAGCAGCGGAAGTTTTAAGAACTCCTAAATGGCGAACTTTTTTGACTGTAACTTTACCTAGCGTCAAATATGGCTTGATTAGCGCGGTTTTTGTCTGTTTTATCCTCGCTTTTACAGATTTCGGTGTACCCAAGGTTGTCGGAGGAAGTTTTAATGTCCTAGCTACGGATATCTACAAACAGGTAATTGGACAACAAAACTTCCCTATGGGTGCGACTATCAGCGTTTTTCTATTAATTCCTGCTGTGCTCGCTTTTATTGTTGATAGAATTATCCAAAGACGTCAAACATCTCTAGTTAGTTCTAAAGCGGTACCCTTACAACCAAAACCGAATAGACTCCTCGATAGTTTGATGTTCGTTTTCTGTGTAACGATCGTTTTAGCAGCAATTATTATTTTGGCAACCATCATTCTTGCTTCTTTGATTAAAATTTGGCCCTATGATTTCTATAAGCTTAAATTTAGTCTGAGTAACTTTGACTTTAGTAGAGTCGCAGGTGGTGGTTATAGCGCTTATCAAAATAGTATCGTTGTGTCCCTATTTACGGCAATTTTGGGGACGATCTTGGTATTTATTGGCGCTTATTTGGTAGAAAAAGGGAAAAATCTGCGCCTTTTACGCCTAATTAACTATTTTCTCTCCACAATGCCCCTAGCTTTACCTGGTTTAGTCTTGGGTTTAGCTTATCTATTTTTCTTCGTGGTAGATAATAACCTCGGGATTAATAACGGGAATCTAGGGATGGTGATTCCTAATCCTTTTGGCAATAATTGGGTGATTCCTAATCCTTTTGGCAATAAATCTTTTCCTCTGATTATTTTGTGCAATATTGTCCACTTTTACACCGTTTGCTTTTTAACCGCTAATACCGCTTTAAAACAATTAGATCCTGAATTTGAATCGGTTTCAGCTTCTCTGTCTGTACCCTTTTATCAGACTTTTTGGCGCGTGACTCTCCCGATGTGTCTCCCCGCTATCTTAAGTATCGGTATCTATTATTTTGTTAACGCTATGGTAACGGTCTCAGCGATTATCTTTTTACGTCCTGATGATGCTAATCTAGCAGCGATCGCCATTGTCAATATGGATGACGCCGGAGATATTGGCGCAGCAGCGGCTATGTCAACTCTGTTGGTCTTGACTAGTCTAGGGGTACGTTTCTTGTATTGGTTATTTACCCAAAATATCGAAAAACGCAGTCAAGCTTGGTTAAAACGCTGATTCGTTACCTTCCCCGAGATATTTACTTACGAAAAAAAAGGGTCAACCTAGGATGGTCAACCCATTCTCAGCTTGGGAACGCGCTTAGTAAATTTTCTGGGCTTACTGAAGCACTACTTTAACATTGGCGTTTTGCAGTCCACGTTGCTTAACTTCTGCTAGTGTTTTATTAACTGCGTATTTTTGATTGATAGAATTGATTAACTCGGTTTGGTTATGTTTTTTAGCTACACCCCAGAGATCGGCGATTAGATCATAGGTGCCATCGCTATTGCAAGACCAGCCTAAGTCGTATTCTCCTTCGAGAACGGCAACGATGTCAGCACGGACTCTTTGACCATTATAGCCACGGACATCAGCGTCATTTTTAACACTGATTCCTAGGTCGCGTAAGGAAGCTTTAAGGATTTCAGCATCGGTGATTTTGGTACGAAGGGTGCTGAAGTGGGACATTGAGATTTCCTCCAAATTAAAGTAGATGTCAACAACAACGTTTGTTTTTATCGGTCTGATACTGCTAGCAATTGCTAGCCTTTCTGAGCTGTTAGGAAACAGTAGAAAGCCTGTTAGAACTCCAGACGCTGATATTCAGCGATGGAGGCTGAAGCAGGGCGCGCCCTCTGTCTAGCCCAATCTCTCAGGGCGCTTACCTGCTCAGTCATGGTCCGGGATAGAGGTAGAGTTGCTTTAATAGCCGCGATGATGTCTAGCTGTGTGAATTCGCGGTCTTGAGCAAAAGCGTCGTACATTGCAGCGATGATCGCCTGCTCTATCTCTGCTCCGGAAAAACCGTCTGATACCTTAGCTAACTGCTCTAAGTCGAAGCGAGTAATGTCAGAGCGTCGTTTAGCCAGGTGAATTGTGAAAATGTCTTCTCTTTCTTGTGCATTAGGAAGGTCAACAAAGAATATCTCGTCGAAGCGACCTTTACGTAGGAATTCCCCAGGTAGTCTATCCACGCGGTTGGCTGTCGCCATCACAAACACAGGGGAGTTTTTCTCTTGCATCCAAGTTAGGAATGAACCAAATATGCGACTCGATGTACCACCATCAGAATCTGCCGAGCCCGCTCCTCCGGCGAAGGCTTTATCTAGCTCATCGATAAATAGGATTACCGGTGAGATTGATTCTGCTGTTTTGAGGGCGTTACGCAGGTTGGCTTCTGAACGTCCCACCATAGAGCCGTCATAAACTCTACCCATGTCTAGACGTAACAGTGGTAAACCCCAGAGACGAGAGGTTGTTTTAGCGATTAGGGACTTTCCACAACCCGGTACGCCAAGAATAAGCATTCCTTTGGGTTGGGGTAGTCCGTATTCTCTAGCTCTTTCGGTGAAAGCGTCTGCTCTCTGTGTTAGCCATTTTTTCAGTTCTTCTAAACCGCCAACTGCTGCGATGGTCTCGTCTTCCTCGATGTATTCTAGGATTCCGTTACGTCGAATTAGTTGCTTTTTCTCCGTTAGGACTATTTCTACTTCGCTTTCAGTAAGACGTCCTGCTTGGACTCTGGCTTTACGGTAAACTTTCTCGGCTTCGTCTTTGGTGAGTCCTAAAGCCGCTTTGAGAAGTTTTTCTCTGACTTCAGTAGTGATGCGTTTGCCTTTGGTTTTGTCTAGTTGTCCTGACAAAACTTGATTTAACTCTCCCATATCGGGGAGGGCAAAGTCTAATACTACTGCATCCTTTTCTAGTTCTATAGGTATATTCTGTACTGGCGACATCAGTATGATACTTTTGTCTGTTCCCTTGAAACTAGCGATCGCATCTCTCAACCAGCGCGTTGTTGGTGGTGCGTCAATAAATGGATGTAGATCCTTAAATATATATATTCCTGGTTCTTTTTGTCTTATTACCCATTCTACCGCTGCTTCTGGTGAAACAGTGTTGTGTTGGGTTGTTTGTCTGGGTTGACCATACTCAACGATACCATGGGTTACCGTCCACACATATACTCGTCGATGTTGATTGTTATTTTGCGCTATCTTACTAATCGCTTGTTCTGCTCTTTCTTCTTCTGAGGTCACAAGGTAGATTAGGGGATATTGCGCTTCTATTAATGTGCTTAACTCTTCTTTCATGACATCGACCTCTAATGATACGGTTTTACCTTTGATTTCGCTTTAGGGTTGGTCTTCACCCTCTAGCAGTGTACTAGTTTTCCTTGGTCCTGAGACTTGCTCTGAGAGTTAACTTTTTCGCCAATCTCCAGGGGGAACTCCTCGTCTATCACACTGGGCTGATTTTTCAGTGACACCATCTCTCCGTCTTTTAAGACTAAGGCTGCTTGGCATTCCGGACAGATATGCACCTGGTGAGTTTTTCCGTATAGGTTTTCTCTAGCTTCTTCTACTATCTCTGGATTGTGTAAGTAAAAGTTGATCGCTTTTT
>CALGKL010000206.1 GCA_937930495.1 uncultured Gloeocapsa sp. | reverse complement strand
GATAGCGTTCTCACTAAAGATAACCGCCGGGGGTGTTCCCTCAGTCAACCATACTGCTGCTGTTTCATTAACCAAGTCATCAGCAGGTTTTAAAACTCCTCCCTGGAGATTAGCATTCAAACCATCGTAACTAATCCAGGTTTGCTCTGCTTGGGGTTGTAGCTTTGTCGAAGCTGGTAAACCATAAGTCCAAGCTGCGCCAAAAAGGGATTGTAATTTTTCCCGTACTCCTGCTTCAGCTAGACTACCTGTGGGACCTGTGACGATCACCCTACCACCTTGTAGCATCCAGGTTTCCAGGGCTCTAGCTTGAGCATAGCTAACATCTTCCACATTGGGGATGAGTAAGACTTTGATGTTATCTAAATCCGATTGACTGTCGAATTCTTGAGCCTCTAAAATACAATAGTCGATATTCATCAAATTCAACCGACCAGTAATTTCTGCCCATTGTTTTTGATTGTATGTACTTTTGACTATCCCTAATTGGTCCATGAGAGCTAAGACGGGAGTAGCTGTTAGGCTAACAGATAATATTACTGTACCTAAACCGAGAGTGGGAATAAATTGTTTCAAGAATTTGAACATGGTTATTTGCGAATAAACTGATTAATAATTTAGCTCAAATCAAAGGGGAAAACGTCTTAAAAGAGGTAGAGTCTGTTTAGCATTTTCCCTAAGTTGGGGAGAAAGCATAGGTATTTGGGGTATTTGCCAAAGTAGATCGATGGTTCTTCTCAATAATCGCACCAGATCTCCCTCATCTTGACTAGTCATCTCACAGAGTTGATCCCATTCTATTCCAAGGGCCCATTGTTCTACTAAGCCAATAAATTGGGTTTCTAGCAAAACCGGGGGAACTTTGCTTAATTTACTTTCGTATCTTCTTTGCACTTGGTTAATTTGACGTCTAAGGTTTTGGAGATTAACCTTTGATTCTTGATTATTTTGAGCCAACCCCAATGCTTGTAAGACAATAGGCGATCCCGAACAGTTAACCCAAATGTCGCCACGGGGTGGTTCAACGATCAAAGCGCTAACCGCAGCTGCTAATTGGGGAGGCTCTAGACGGTCAAATTCTCCCGAACTGAGAGCTAAAGCTACCCAGAGTTCATTTTCCCCTCTGATTAAGGCACCTATTTCCCCTAGGGTAGTAATATTTAAACCATCTAGAGCGTTAAATTCTTGCAAAATCTCGATCAAACAGAGAAACTCTGTCCAATAGTAAGGTATTTTATTCTTCCTAACTTGATACTTATGTTGAATTTTACTCAGTTGGTCTCTGAGGGACAAGCGCTCCTTGTATTGTTTGATAATTTCACTGGGTTTCTTTCTCTGTTCCAGGGGATGATTATCTATGCTAGCTTGTAGAGTATCTAGACGCCGTTGTTGTTCTATTATTTCTGGAGGTGAGGTTACGGGAATAACATTTTTGAGGATTTTTTGGGTGATAATTTCTGTGATTATTTCTCCCTTACTGAATCTTCCTAGTTTGACTTTCCTAAATTCTGGTAGGGGAATTTGATTTATTTCTGCTTCGGGGAGAAAACCTTGATTAATGTCTACGATGTCTTTATAAGTAACTAGATACCAATAATTATCTGCTCCTAAACAAACTAATTCGGGAGCTTGTCCTGGACCTGGTATTTTGGTTACTAGTAAAGCGGTTAAAGGGGAATCTACGGCTACATTTTTACCTTTGAGTGCCAGAATTTGACCTGGAGTTAATTCTAACAGTAGGGGAGCAATCTGTTTTTTCTGTTCGGTTTGAGCTTGTTGTTGCAGTATTTTTAATAGGTTTTGTTCTTGTTTGAGATGTTCTTTGAGTTTTTGGTAACTTTCTATCTCAGCTAGACCGATACCTGTTCTCTCTAACTCGGCTAATTTAATATCTAGTTTAGCTAATTTACTGTTGAGTTCGCTGATTTGTTGGCGAGAGGGGATTAATTTTAGCTGTTCTAAATATTCAGCAAAACTACGCTGTAGTAAGTCTTTAATTTCGGCGAGACTGTGTTTTTGTAATAGGTTTAAAACCATCCCATAGGAAGGAGTAAATTGACTTTCTAAAGCTTCTGGTTTAGCCAAAGCCAATCTCGCTGCTTCTTGTGCGCCTTCAAAGGGGGTTTGGACTGTGACTACGTGTCCTACCGTATCTTTACCCCTACGTCCTGCTCTTCCCGCAATCTGTAGGAATTCTGAAGGGGTGAGCATACTATGACCACTGTCGGTACGCCTACTGAGAGCTGAAATTACTGTAGTACGTGCGGGCATATTAATTCCCGCTGATAGGGTTGCTGTGGCAAAGACGATTTTGATTAAACCTTGCTCAAACAGTTTCTCTACTAGTTCTTTCCAGGAAGGTAATAATCCGGCGTGGTGACTAGCTATTCCTCTCATGAGAGAGTCTAATTGTTCTATTCTGGCAATTTTGCTAGTTTTTGCCAGTAAAACCATGATAGTTGTTTCTAATCCTGGATTTTGCTCTAAAAATTCCCAAAATTCTCTTTCTGCGTTGGTATTTTTGGCCAAAAAGCTCAGTAGTTTTTGCTGTAAGTCTGGATATTCTTGCAGGGCGTTGCACAGGGCTAGTTGCAATTCGAAATTATCTACTAACAGATACTCTAGAATCGTAAAATAAATTTTTTGTCTTTCTTCGGGGGTAACTAGTTGTAAGGAGTCTAAACTTTTGATGGCTTGTTCACAACCACGACGACTAAAAATAATATAAATCGCCGGGAGCATATCTTCTTGAACAAGTTGGTTAATAATTACAGGTATGCTAGGACAGTCTTCTCTATAGATTCTCCTTTTGCTTTGTTTTTGGGTATATACTTTGAGTTGGCTATTGATTTGGTTTTGTTTTTGATTAAGTAGGGGAAACAAACCCTCGAGAGTGCTAAAATAAAACCGCAAAGGGACAGGACGAAAGTTGGAGTTGATTAAAACGCATTTGTGTTTATTGTCTGGTTGCTGGGAGTCGCGGACTTGCTCAATCCAATCACTCAGTTGTTCGGGATTGCCTATGGTTGCTGATAGGGCTACTAGTTGAATTGTGGCGGGACAATAAATGATTGATTCTTCCCAAACAGTGCCACGAGATGTATCGCTAATATAATGACATTCGTCTAAGACTACTGACTCTACGTTTTCTAAAGATGTTCCCACTTGTCCAATGGGGGTTTCGTACAGCATATTGCGGAAAATTTCTGTAGTCATAACCACAATAGC
>CALGKL010000205.1 GCA_937930495.1 uncultured Gloeocapsa sp. | reverse complement strand
CGAATACCTTCAACTCCTAACTCTCTCCCGTAACCTGAGCGTTTAATTCCCCCAAAAGGTAATCTAGGGTCAGATTTGACAAAGCTATTGATGAAGACACAACCTGCTTCCAACTCTTTGATCAATATTTGTTGTTGTTGGGGATCCTGAGTCCAAGCACTGGCACCCAAACCAAAAACCGTATTATTAGCCAAACTAATGGCTTCCTCTAGGTTAGAGACGGTAAATAATAGAGCAACCGGTCCGAAAAACTCTTCTGACTCTCCTGGGGAATTAGGGGGTATATCAGTAAGAATGGTTGGGGGATAAAAATAACCCGGGCGATCGCTCAGTGGTTGACCTCCGATGAGGACTTTTGCTCCCATAGCCACAGTTTTCTGTACTTGGGCGTCTAATTCGGCGAGTATTCCTTGGGTAGCTAATGGTCCTATGTCCGTCTCTGGTAATTGAGGCTCACCGACTTTTAGGGTTTGGAATTTAGCGACCATTTTGGCGGCAAATTCAGCGGCAATGGTATCTTGTAGGATAAAGCGTTTAGCGGCGATACAGGATTGACCATTATTGAGCAGACGGGAGGTAACAGCTGCATTGACTGCTTGGTCTAAATCGGCGCTTTCCAGGACGATAAAAGGATCAGATCCTCCCAATTCCAGAACGGTTTTTTTAATCTCACTACCCGCTACCGCCGCCAGACTCATTCCCGCGGGTTCACTGCCGGTGAGGGTAGCAGCTTGGACACGAGGGTCCCTAACTATGGCTTCCACTTGAGAGGCGCCGATTAAGAGACTTTGGAAAGTTCCTTCCGGGAAACCAGCAGCTAGGATAATTTTCTCAATTTCTAGGGAACATTGGGGGACGTTAGAAGCGTGTTTAAGTAGTCCCACGTTTCCCGCCATCAAAATCGGTGCAGCGAAGCGAAATACTTGCCAGAAGGGGAAATTCCAGGGCATTACCGCTAGAATAATCCCTAAAGGTTGATAGGAGACATAACTATTTTTAGCATCGGTGGTGATGGGAGTATCTGCTAAAAACTCGGCTCCCTTGGTGGCGTAGTAACGACATACCCAGGCGCATTTATTGATTTCCGCGATCGCCGCAGTAATTGGTTTGCCCATTTCCAGAGTCAGTAACTTTCCTAATCTGGGTGCTTCTGTTTCCAGGATAGTTGCTGCTTGATTTAGCCATTGACTTCTTTGGGCCAAAGTGGTTTGACGGTATTGCTTAAAACTTGTTGCCGCCAGAGTTAATTTTGCTTCTATCTCTACAGCTGAAAGTGGTGTAAAGGTAGCTACTGTTTCTCCTGTGGCCGGGTTAGTCGTTGCGATCGCCATAGCTGGGGGGTTAGTAAACTCTAATACCTTCTAGCTTAGGTTATTGGCGCTTTATTTACTTCAATTTTAAGATTTTCTTAACTTTAAAGGGATTCCTCGGGAATTTCACTCACTATTTGATTCCAGTTTGGGGGTTGTTGTTTGAGACTCCAACCTACTAAAGATGAATAATAAGGACAATCAGACTCACAGTTATGACGATGGGGGAAATCTCTCCCCTGTTGTTGATAAGCTAGTAACCATTCTTCTAGGTTAGCGAGTAATTGCCGTAAATCCTGTTGGGTTTGTTGATGTTGCCTGAGATTATAGTCAAAGGTAACCGATTCGGGTTTTTGGGGTAATTTAACAAACCAATAGGTTAAGGAGATGTCCTCGGGTTGATAGTCAGAGGTTTCCGCTAGTACGTATAAATATAAACGAGTTTGCCAGTTATCGGCTAACTTGCTACTATCTTCCGGGATGGTATAGGTTTTCCAATCGATAATCCTGGCTTTTTTCTCTGTAATAATTAATAAATCATAGATGACGGTAAATAGATAACCATCGAGATAGAGGCTACGTCGATGTTCGGCTTCTCGCCAACTCTGATTATTGGTTAAAAATAAATCGGGTGCAGCTGTTTCCAGAGCTTTAAGCGATCGCTCCATTTCTGGATCAGCTGCTAAAAAAGGTTCAATATCTAGACCTAATTCTCTGTGTTGCATCAACAGATGAAAGCGACTACCCCATTGTGACCTTTGCAGTTGTTCAAGAGTAGTAGGTAAGTTCATTTGTTCCAAATAATTACGCTGAAACAAAGGAGGACAAGTGGCTAATTGATTTAGTTGTCCTTGAGATAGTCGCCGTTTAATCTTTGCTGTCATGTTTATTCAACATTGCCTAGGTATATACCTAATTCTTGGGCGGTTTTGACCATAAAACAATCGGGTTGAACAGGGGCGGCACATTGGTTATTTTTATGGGCTTCTCTCACGATTGGCATTACTTCTTCTAAGGAGATATGATCCACTTCTCCATAACGCCAGATCACTAATTGAGAGTAAATTCCCTGTTCTATTAATTTTACAGCTTTAATGCCAAAAGCGGTCCCCATAATGCGATCGTTAGCCGAGGGAGTGCCACTGCGTTGTAAATGACCTAAAACCGTTACCCTGGTTTCAATACTACTGAGATTACAGAAAATACCGCTTTTGGTTTGACATAATTCTTGAGCTTTGAGTGTCATCAACTCCCCAAGACGATCAGCGATATTTTTTTCTTTTTCCCCTCGTTCATTTTTAACACCTTCAGCGATTACGACTACGGCAAATCTTCGACCTGTTTTAGTCAATTCGGCGATTTTAGTACAACAACCCTCGACTATGGCTTCGCTCAACTGAGGAACTAATTCTGGGATGAGAATCACATCAGCACCTCCGGCGATTCCCGAATTTAAGCCTAGATGTCCGGCGTCTCTTCCCATTACCTGTACAATCATCACCCGTTCGTGACTAGCGGCGGTAAAAGTTAGGTCATAGATTGCTCTGGTAACCGTATCTACCGCGCTATCAAACCCAACGGCGTATTCTGTGAAGGGAACGTCGTTATCAATAGTTTTGGGTATAGCGATAAAATTCCAATTCCCTAATTGTGCTAAGTTATGGAGAATTTCCAGACTTCCATCCCCGCCAATAGCGATTAAGGCGTCTAGTCTCATTAACTCGTAAGCGTAGAGAATTTCTTTAGCGATATCCGGTTGATTGAAGTTACCTTTACTTACCGAACCTAAAATTGTCCCACTGAGAAACTGAAGGATATCTAACCCTCTGAGTATCCCAGGTATGTTATATCCATGTTCTCGAAGTAAAAGATCTTGAGGATTACATTTACCACGAGCTACATCCAAAAAACCATCTGTCCCAAAGGGAATCCCGTACAATTCCCAACCTTTGCGGTTAACACATTTGACTACCGCACGGATAACGGCGTTTAAACCGGGACAATCGCCACCACTGGTGAGGATACCTATACGTTTGATCATATTTATAATTGCTGCTCAATGAATTGATCAGCTTAATTTTAAGTTAGTTCAATTGCGAACTAGATAAATTAAAGTTTTAATTAATATCTAGGGCTTGTTTTTAGCTGATTTTTGTTAATTTTAATACATTTGAACTTAATTAAAAATAGCCGTGTTCGGCTAAAAAAGATAGATCAATCTCCTCGACTTTTTGGGTAATACCTAAACGGTGTTGTAAAAAACGATTGACGTATTTACCGAGAAGATCGCTTTCTAAATTTACCCAGTTACCAGGTTCAAGATAACAAAGATTGGTATGTTGATAAGTGTGGGGAATAACGGCAACGGTAAACCAATTGCCCTGAGAATCACAATCAGCTATAGTGAGACTAATCCCATTGACGGCAATACTCCCTTTACTAACTAAATAGGGGGCGATCGCCTCGGACCAATTTTCCCCCAGGGTTTCCGTTGAGGTAAAGGTCATTGTCCAGGCGTTGGAACTATTAATTACTTCCGCTAAACAACCAACCCCATCCACATGACCTGTGACAAAATGTCCCCCAACTTTACTACCTACCCGGAGGGATGTTTCTAAGTTACTATATTTAGCCCTCTTTTCTCGAAATCTTAACGTACTACGCTTAATGGTTTCTGGTGATACTGTAGCCAAAAAACCATTACTGAGAATTTTTTCGGCTGTTAGACAAATACCATCTACGGCGACGCTGTCTCCTAGAGATAGGTCAGAGAGAAGATGATCTTGGTAGTCGATGATCCTCACTTGAAGATGATCTGAGTCTAAAAACTCAATTTGACCTAAATTTTCAACTAATCCTGTAAACACGGCTATTTTTTGAGACAATAGAATAGTTAGAATATACTAGTTTAATGGTAACTAAGAAACTATTGTTACAGCTAAGGTTAGTTATTGTGGGAAAGTAAACTATGATTGAGATGAAAGTTGCTGGAATTGCCTTAGACGCTGTTACCCGTAGTCCCATTGTACTGTTAAAAGATACATTGGATCGCCGTGCTTTACCTATATATATAGGACAAGAACAAGCTAAAGCGATTATCGCAGCTTTAGAGGGACAAAAACCACCACGTCCTCTGACTCATGATTTGATGAATAATATTTTTGAAGCTTGGTCTCTGAATCTCTCTAAAATTATTATTCATTCCCTACAGGACAATACTTTTTACGCGGTTTTGTGTCTGGAACAGGGAGAATTGAAAAAAGAAATCGACTGTCGTCCTAGCGACGCGATCGCTATTGCT
>CALGKL010000204.1 GCA_937930495.1 uncultured Gloeocapsa sp. | reverse complement strand
CCCCGGATCTGGGGACATTTCCTGAATTGTCCAAGAATTAACAATAGTTCCCCAGGAAAAATAAATTACCGCACCTGAAAAGAGTATGAGGAAAAAAATAGTACCAATTAAGTTAATCAGAGCTTTTTTTTTAAGATTCCAGTCTTTATAAAAGATATCCACTCTTACGTGTTCATCGTGTTTTAAACCGTAAGCTGCTCCTAGTAAAAAAATCAGATCAAATAAGTACCATTGCGACTCGATTAACCCATTAGATGTTAAATTTTGTCCGAGCGCTTTACCTATATATCTAGTAACCACATTCCCCACTCCTACCCCAATCATTAGTAAAACCAACCAGGAGGTTAAACGACCTATCCATTCATTAAAATTATCGATTAGACGGGATAAACCTAACAAAAATCTCATTTTAAGCGTTGTATATCAGCTAAAGTTGGTTGAGCGGCGATCGCTCCCAATTGAGTAGTAGTTAAACTGCCCACTAAACAAGCATAATCAACTATATCTCTAGCGGTATCAGGATTGTCTAGAGCATTAATACCTTGTTGAGCCAATTGATGGATAAAACCAGCCAGAAAACTATCTCCTGCACCTGTGGTATCTACTACCGTAAAACTTTTTGGAGTAACCTTACCTTCGTTATCCCTGAGACAATAGCTAACCGGATTTGCACCTGAGGTGACTAATACTCCTTCAAAATCACCGCCACGATGGGCGATCGCTCCTGCGTCTGTAGTGTTAAATAACCATTGGGCTTCTTCTGTGGATAATTTCAGAAAATCTACTTTTTTTAATAATTCCTGAATCAGTGGCGGTGCCGCAGCAGGATTAGGCCAAAAACATTCACGCCAATTAATATCTACAATAACTTTAAGATTGTAATAATCAGCCAATTCCAAAGCGCGCCAAATCGCCTGACGAGTTACCTGATAAGCTAATTCTAATGTTCCTAGTACCAAAAAATCGGCATTAATAAATAAATCTTCCCGTAGGTTTTCCGGTTGGAGATAAGCATCAGCAAAAGCATCCCCTTGATGAGCCCCAAACCCCGCGAAACTGCGCTCTCCCTCGGGCGATCGCAACACATAGACTCGGCGAGTAGGAGCGGTAGGATGGATTACTACTCCCGTTGTATCTACTCCTATTGTCGACAGAAGTTGTACCAATTCTTTTCCCAACTCATCTGCACCAATACAGCCAATATAAGCCGATTTTGTCCCCAATTTGACCAAAGCACAAGCCACATTAGCTACAGCTCCTCCAGGGTAAGGCGTCCATGATTTGACTGACTCTAGATTACTCCCGGTTTCATCTGCCAAATAGTCAAAAAGAATCTCTCCCAAACATAAAACCTTGATTGAATTCATTTAAACTTAATTACCTCAACGGAAAAAAAACGTAAATTTTACCTAGAGTGAAAAAACATCATTTACAATCAATATAGCCAAAAATTAAGTAATTATACTACGAGATAAATACCTATGAATAATAAAAAAGCCCAGAATTATACGAATCTTTCTGAGAGAGAATTAGAAATTCTCGAATTAGTGGCCCATGGTTTAACCAATCAGCAAATTTCGGAAAATCTGGAAATTAGCAAAAGGACAGTTGATAATCATATTAGCAATATCTTAACTAAAACAGGTACAGATAATCGCGTGGAATTGGTACGCTGGGCCTTACAATGGGGCAAAATTTGTCTCGATGAGGTAAACTGTTGTCTGATCCCGAACTCCTCACAAACACCAGAAAATTAACCTGTTCATAACAAAACTTAACATAAACAAACTTAAGACAACAATCAACGCGATCCCCTACTCTGATAGACTTTTGAGTTGAGAGCTAGATTTAGAACAGCAAAAACTCAATCAGGAGGAATCAGTGGATAATACTCTCGGCTTAGAAATTATTGAGGTTGTAGAACAAGCGGCGATCGCGGCCTCTAAATGGATGGGAAAAGGCGATAAAAACACCGCCGATCACGTTGCAGTAGAAGCAATGCGCGAGAGAATGAATAAAATTCATATGCGCGGACGGATCGTCATCGGTGAAGGGGAAAGAGATGAAGCACCAATGCTCTACATTGGCGAAGAAGTAGGTATATGTAATAGCCCAGACGCACACTTATACTGCAACGTCGATGAATTGGTAGAAATAGATATCGCCGTAGATCCTTGTGAAGGAACAAACCTAGTAGCTTACGGACAAAATGGCTCAATGGCCGTTTTAGCTATTTCTGAAAAAGGTGGTTTATTCAGAGCCCCTGATTTTTACATGAAAAAACTCGCAGCTCCCCCTGTAGCTAAAAACCATGTAGACATTAATAAATCGGCTACAGAAAACCTGAAAATTCTCTCTGATTGCATGAATCGCTCCGTTGAGGAATTAGTAGTAGTAGTGATGGATCGTCCCCGTCACAAAGAATTAATCCAAGAAATTCGCGAAGCGGGAGCCAGAGTGAGACTAATTAGCGATGGGGATGTTTCTGCGGCTATCTCCTGTGCTTTCTCGGGAACTAATATTCATGCTCTCATGGGGATCGGAGCAGCACCAGAAGGAGTAATCAGCGCGGCGGCGATGCGTTGTCTAGGTGGTCACTTCCAAGGACAGTTAATCTACGATCCTGAAGTGGTTAAAACCGGTTTAATCGGTGAAAGCAAAGAAGGAAATATCGCCCGACTCAAAGAAATGGGTATCGATGATCCAGATCGGGTTTACAATTGTGAAGAACTAGCTAGTGGTGAAACCGTTCTCTTTGCAGCTTGTGGTATTACTCCGGGAACTTTAATGGAGGGTGTACGCTTTTTCCATGGTGGTGCTAGAACACAAAGTTTAGTTATCTCGACTCAGTCTAAAACCGCTCGCTTCGTAGATACAATCCATTTATTTGATCAGCCTAAGGTCTTGCAATTGAACTAAGATCTAACTAGAGGTGGCAAAATTATT
>CALGKL010000203.1 GCA_937930495.1 uncultured Gloeocapsa sp. | reverse complement strand
AACCAAAGTTTAACTCTAAAATACCTATACCTAGTTCTTGAGGATCTAATAGCTGGACGGGAAATAAGGCCAACATATCTTTTAGTTGCGGGTTACCCGCAGTGTTACCGGTTATACCCATGGCAATTACTAGACCACAATAACCTTGATTAGCCACAGCTGTTTTCTGCCATTGGGAGAGAGGAAATTCCCTCTCCTGAGATACCTCGAAAAACTCCCCAATTAAATACAGTTCGCCATCACCTGTTTGGGCGATCGCCAAATCGTAGCTAATTTCAGCGAAGCTATCTTCTCCTTTGGTAAAACAAATACCCTTGAGTCCTCCTGCTTGTTGGATTATTTCAATCATCCTCTGTGCTTTAGGACGAGAAGTTTGAATCAAAAGGACGGGTAAATCACCCGCGGGACAATTTTCTCTTTCCTGTACATAAGTTTGGGAACGAGTTATCAGTTTTTCGACGGTTTTTGCGGCGAAGATATCTAGACGATAGATTGCTTCTTCGAGCATTAATTCGTGGTTAATCGGAAAATTAAAGTTTTGTTCTCGAGTTGCTTGAGATAATTCTGCTTCCTCAAGCATTTCTAGTAACTCATCGGTTACCTCTGGCATGGTACTTACGGTCACCACCACGGTTTCTTTTTGGTCCTCATCTAAAGGAATAGTGATTCTGTGGCGTTTTTCCATGGCTTCGATGGTGTCTTTACTTAATTTACTCGTTGAGCTACGATAAAACTGTAATAAGGCTTTTAACCCCAAATAAATAGCCAGAGCTTCTTCTTCTTCTTGTATGGGGCGAATCCCTTCGAGAGGATGTACACTGCCATACATAGGCACAATTGCCGAGTTAGGTAGATTAGCTAGGTCAAAATCATCCTCATCCTCATCGAAATCGAATTCATTCCCTGCTGCCTCGTAGCTTAGAAACCAACAATCCTGACCTAAAAAGGCGCTTTCTAGGTGTCCGAGGGATTCTTCGGCTAAAACCGCTGAGCGAAATTGTTTCATTGATTCTAAGGAGCGATAGAGAATGACGCCGTATTTTTTCCCGAGCATTCCCATTACGCAAGCATAGAGCCTAGTGATATCCCAACGGTTAATTTCGAGAGCGAGGATATCGTGGTCGGCTAACAAATCCCAAGGGGACTCTTGCCAAATCTCATCAGCGATTTCGCGGAGTAGTTTTTGACTGTGGGGAGAAATTTGATTTTCTTCGGACTCTTCCACAAATTCAAAGGTTCGAAACAGTTCATCAATCAGGGGTAATTCCGGGACGTAATCCACATTGATATCTAAATCTTGGATCGCTCCCCGCAAAAAGAATTGTATTTCCCGATTTTGGACGATTATTTTTTGGGGTCTTGCGGGTTTAGCTGGACCATGGGGGTTTTCAATCCCTCGTAATAGAGTCCTGACCACCGCTTCTAATCCCATTTCGGCGGGGACAACATCCATGGCTCTGACTTGTCCTTCTACCGCATCTACCCAAATGATACATTCTCGATTAGCTTGCGGGTTATTGTTTTCACCCGCACCTACCCCTGACAAGGGACGGCGATCGCCTTCCCAAACGCTTGAGTTTTGGGGAATTTTTTTTAACCGACGCATGGTTGTCTGAGGGAGAGCATTCATAGGCTTTTGATTATTGATTAAAGTTAGGCTAACTGGCTATTTTTTCTGGTTTTGAACTTGATGCTAATAATAAACCGTATTCGATTCCCTCCACCACGGCAAGGTAAGACGCATCTAATATGTTAGTTGATACTCCTACCGTCGTCCAACGTTGTTCTCCGTTGCTTGATTCTACCAAAACTCTGGTTTTTGCTGCTGTGCCTTTTTCTCCATCTAGGATACGTACTTTGTAGTCTGTCAGATGAAATGAGGCTATTTCCGGATAAAATTTGACTAAAGCTTTGCGCAGGGCTTCATCTAGAGCGGATACTGGTCCATTCCCCTCTGCTACCTCCAGGAGGTTTTTCCCGTTTACCGCTACTTTAATCGTAGCTAGGGCGTTATTACGGGGGTTTTCTCCTGAATCTGAGTAAATATCACAGTGGACTTGAAACCCCTGGAGATGAAACATTTCTTTTCTTTGACCTAAAGCTTGACGAATCAACAATTCAAAGCTAGCTTCAGCGGCTTCAAATTGGTAACCTTGACTTTCCAGGTTTTTTAGTTGGGCGAGAATTTTTCGTGATGCTTCATCTTCTTTTTGTAATTCAATGCCAAAACTACGGGCTTTGGCTATAACGTTACTTAATCCGGCTTGTTCTGAGATGACGATCCGACGTGTATTGCCTACTACTTCTGGTTCTATGTGTTCATAGGTTAAGGGATTTTTTTCTACTGCTGAAACGTGTATTCCTCCTTTGTGAGCAAAAGCAGATCTTCCCACAAAGGGTGCGTGTTCATCTGGAGCTAAATTCACTATTTCGCTGATCAATCGGCTTGTTTCGCTTAATTTGGTCAATTTTTCCGTTTCTAAGCAAGAATAACCCATTTTTAGCTGTAAATTGGGTATCACAGTACACAGATTGGCGTTTCCACAACGTTCCCCATAACCATTAAAGGTTCCCTGTACCATTCTTACTCCTGCTCTGACTGCTTCGAGAGCGTTAGCTACTGCTGTTCCGGAGTCGTCGTGTGTATGAATGCCTAGATTGACTTTTTGCCCTGGTTGTCTCAGTTTTTCGACTACTTCACTGACGATTTGATTGATTTCGTAGGGCAATGTCCCACCATTGGTATCACAGAGTACTAACCATTCTGCTCCCGCTTCTCGCGCTGTAGTCAGGGTTAACATGGCGTATTCTCTATTTCGTTTATAACCGTCAAACCAATGTTCGGCGTCGTAAATAACTCTTTTTTGTTGTTCCCGGAGATACTTAATTGTATCTTTGATCATACCTAGGTTTTCTTCTAGGCTCGTTTGTAAACCTTCGGTTACGTGGAGATCCCATGATTTCCCAAAGATAGTTACCCAATTCGTTCCTGCTTTAATTATTTCCTGGAGTAGGGGATCGGTTTCTACTGCTTTGTGGGGGCGTCTGGTAGAACAAAAAGGGACTATTTCTGCTTGTTTAAGCGGAGTTTCTTTTATTTTTCTAAAAAATTCTCCATCTTTGGGGTTTGCTCCTGGCCATCCTCCCTCAATAAAGGTTATCCCCAATTCGTCTAGTTTGGCTACTATACTCAACTTATCTTCTAGGGAGAGAGAGATTCCTTCTCTTTGGGCTCCATCCCTCAAAGTTGTGTCATAAAGGAAAATTTGTTGAGATTGATACATTATTTGTTTAAAAATTTAAGTAAACTCTAGATTATAGCATTTATAGCCCGGGTCATGCGCAGGCATGCTCCCTGACGCCCAAATCTTTCTAAGCCGTTTTCACGACATTTAGCTAAATATTCTGCATCAGCTAGGGTTTCTAAAACTCTGAGGGCTGCCATTTTGATCGTTTCTGCTGTAGCAGCTTCAGTACCAATGGTCTGTACCGAAACCCCCAGTAATCTAGTCTGAGCTTCGGCAAATTGATAGGTAAATTGCGGTCCTGTTCCGGGAATTTGGATCACTGCTTTACCAATGGCTACGGCTTGGTCAACGGCTAAACCCGCCATCCCAATTACCAGGTCGCAGTTACATATTATATCATTAAAAGCATCAGTATAACAAATCACTTCTGCTTGCTCTTTGCTCAATTTCCCGTTTTCCTGTCGCCAACCGGCACTGGTGGCAATCTCTCCTAGTTGATTCATTACTCCTGGTACTAAAGCCGCACGAAAGTTGAGTTTTTCTCCCCCCGGTAGCTTGACTATTGCTGAAACTAGCTCTAATTGCAATTTAAAGTTACGGATAGCTTCATAGGGTCGTGAACCTGGTAATAGAGCCACTAGGGGTTGTCCTGGCTTTAATTGTAAGTCTTTTCCTGTAGGTATCAATCTATCTAAGGAGGGAATACCCCCAAATTGTGCTTTAGTTAATCCCTGTTGTTGTAAGTCTTGAGCTGTGTAAATATCCCTGGTAAATACCGTTTGACAGCGGGATGATTGTAAAATGCTCCACAGAATTAAGCCTAGGTTTAATTTGCCTTCGTAAAGACTCGATAAGCAAGAAATAAAAGAAATAAA
>CALGKL010000202.1 GCA_937930495.1 uncultured Gloeocapsa sp. | reverse complement strand
TGACCTCGATGACCCGTTTATCAACGTTAGCAGCAGGATCCGTATTGATTACATCGTTTTTGCCTATTTGCCAACCGATTTCTGTGACCGTACCGTGTAATTGTTCACTAAATGCACCACCCTCGCTGGTGATAATTACTTCTTGTCCAACCTGAACTTGACTGATATCGCTTTCGTAAACTTCAGCGATGACCATCATTTGTTCGGTTCGTCCTAATTCTAATAGACCATTTTCTAGGTTAATGGTTTCACCAGGACGAGTATGAATTTTGAGTATTCTCCCAGCAAAAGGAGCGCGAATCTCACTTAAGGCTAATTCTTGTTGTGCGCGTTGACTTTCGGCGATCGCTTTATCTAATCTAGCTTGGGCTTCTCTGATATCTACGTCTCTAATTTCGCTGATTTTAGCTAAAGTTGCTTCTGCTTCTTTGATTTGCAGCGTTAAACTATCAACCTCTCTTTGGGAATTAGCCTCAGCTTCTTTAATAGATTGAGTTAGGGTAGAGGTAGTTTTATCGAGATTAGCTTGGGCTTCTTGCACCTTTTCTCTAGCTGTATCTAGGTTTAAACGACGTTGATCTAATTCCGAGGTAGAAATAGCTCCATCGGCGGCTAAGGTTTGGTAGCGTTGAAATTCGAGGTTAGCGTTTTCGTATTCAGCTTGAAGACGTTGTAGGGTAGCGGTTAAAGCGGCTGTTTGTCCTGTTAATTCTGCTTGCCAACGGGCTATTTCTGCTTGGTTACGGGCTGTTTCTGCTTCTAACTCGGCTTTTAAGCGTTCAATGGTCGCTTTTTGACTATTTATTTCTCCTTCTTTTGCTCCTGCTTGGATAATTTCTAGATTGCGCTTTTGTAATTCTACTTCTCGATTAGCTACGTCTAAAGTGGCTTTTTGGAGGTCATAATTATCGAGGATGGCTAATAACTGATTTTCCGTTACCAGGTCTCCTTGTTTAACCAAAATGTCCTTAACTTTTGCACCGCCTAGACTAGGTGTTGCTGCTACTTTAGCTACTTCCCCTTGGGGTTCAATTCTCCCTAAAGCGGTAATCCCTTGGATGGGGGTTGTTTCCATACTGGTTTCTGTAGCTGGAGGTTGACCTAGTTTGGGTAGATTGAATAAAATTAACCCCGCTCCGAGTAATCCACAAGCAACAGAGATAATGATTACTTCTTTCCGACGTGATTGTACCCAATTGGGTTTATTTTTGGGGTCGTAATTTCTCCAGAAGGTTTCTACTTTATTTCTTAACATTTTTTTTAATTAGGTAGATCGAATAAGATATTGTTAAAATATTCTTCAGCCCAAGTAGGACCAAAGGCTTTTTCTAGTACTTTTCTAGTTTTGTCGTTTTGACGTTGTTTAGTGCAATAATAATGCTGTCTGGTTAGGTTTAGCTGTTGTCTTTCTCTACTTGCTGGTGCAGCGATCGCTGCTAAGGAAGTATGAATAGAGAGAAATTGATCAACTCGTTGTAAAAAAGCGGTTATTTCCTGGTCATTGGTTGGACGAATAAAGAGAACATAATCAGAAAAGATATCACCCCACTTTGGTAGTTCACGTATTTGACTAAAGTATAACTCAGGTAATGAAGCTAAAGCTCGTTGATAGTTCTCCGGGAGACTACGATCTGGGTTAACCGGCGATAAATCGACGATCGCGGCGCTGACTTCTGATCTTCCTACTACGATATCACACCCAAATATTGGTAAGGTATAAACGGGATCAGGGAACATTACACAGTGCAAAACATCGAGATTTTTACCTACTTTAGCTAATTCTAGGTGTAGTTTCCGTAGTTGGGTAGTTTGATAACAATGATTTTGAATGGTAATTTTTTCTCCTTCTAGTTTTCCCTCGACGTAACCTAATTCTGAAGGTATTTGATAGGGAGAAAGGTTGAGATTATTGGACCATTGCTTGAGGATGATGTCAGCTAGTTGACTAATCATCGGGTGTAGTTGTTCTCGTAATTCGGTTTTAGCTATTTGAATCATGGTTATACTGACTATTAGTCATTTTTTAGGTATAGTAAACGATGTTTGGTTTAGGATGGCCCGAGGTTTTAGTTATTTTGTTTGTGCTAGTTTTAATTTTTGGTCCTAAAAAAATCCCTGAGATTGGAAGTTCTCTAGGTAAAACCATCAGAAGTTTTAAAGCTGAAATTAATCGTGAAAACCCTGGTGAGGATGATTAAATCAATCCTAGTCTATTTAGGGGCCAAAAACGAAACATAGCACGTCCAACTATTTCTGTCTCTGGTAAAAACCCCCAAATATGGGAATCGTTGCTGTTATTGCGATTATCTCCCATGACAAAGACGTGATTTGGGGGAACTTTTACTGGTAGTAGTTCGTATTGTGGAGATTCGAGTAAATAATTTTCGACTACTGGTTTTTGATCGATATATACTTTACCATTGATAACGGCTACGGTTTGTCCTGAGGTAGCAATGACTCTCTTGATAAAGGCTTGTTCATGTTGATACCCTAGCATTTGTAGTTGTTTAGGTGGGTGAAAAACGATGATATCTCCTGGATGGGGGGGACTAAAGTGATAGGATACTTTTTCTATTACTAGGCGATCGCCTAGGTCTAAAGTAGGTAACATTGATTCTGAGGGAATATAACGCGGTTCGGCGATAAAAAGACGAATAATTAGGGCTAATAACAAAGCTATTGCTACTGTTTGGGCGTTTTCTTTGATTTTTGGCCAGTTGCTGCTTGATTTGGTTTGGGTGGTCATTATTGTTTCACTGATTGGGCTAATTCGTGTTTAGCTTGTTTCCAGAGTGTTTCTAGTTCCTCTAGGTTATAATCTGAAAGAGG
Source organism: uncultured Gloeocapsa sp. (assembly GCA_937930495.1). GTDB lineage: Bacteria > Cyanobacteriota > Cyanobacteriia > Cyanobacteriales > Gloeocapsaceae > Gloeocapsa. Next base: position 77 of record CALGKL010000202.1, on the reverse strand, counting down.
ACGATCGGTGAAAGTTTCCATTTTAGCTAACCTGTCGATAAATTTGCGATTGGTTCCTTGTAAAGCTTCATTACAAT
>CALGKL010000201.1 GCA_937930495.1 uncultured Gloeocapsa sp. | reverse complement strand
GTCAGGATTAATGCAGCTATGCTTAACTATCGGGATTATACCCTAGAAATTTTAATCAATAATGGCTATAAAATCGAAGAAAAACTAACAGCTACTGCTTCATCTTTTCGGGAACAAAATTCACTAACCGAAGCAATTAACGCTGTACAACAACAAAATTATGAAGCCGAATGTCAAGCCATTGCTCAAGCTAAAAATTTAACCGCCTGGGAATATCAAAAACTCAAAACTAAATTAGCCAAAACTAAACAGGAAAAACAAAGTTTTCGTAAATATCAGTTACAATTACGCTATGGAGTTACCGTAACCCCTCAATTAGTAAGTCAAGACGATCGCCATTGGTACAGACAACTGAGACTACATTATTTTCTCACCGTTGGTCGTCAATATTTAGTCGATCGCGATGGGATAATTGCTAGTAATTTACTGAAACAGGGACAAGGAGCTTTATTTACTCCTGACTTTAATAGTTCCCAATTAAGCGCCATCATTAATACCCTAGAAATTCTGCAAATACCCCAAATTATCCAAGCAGATGAACGAGAATTTAAAAACAGCGATCGCGATTTGCAAGAAATAGCCCTCTTAGCACTTAATCACCGTCAGCAAATTAAAATAATTACCGGTATTGGGTTAAATCAGAAAGCAACACCAATTCAAATTATCAAGCGTTTGCTTAGGCAACTAGGTTATGATTTGCGTTTTGTCAGGGTATCTAAACGTCTCAGACTCTATAAACTAGTTCAACCTCAAGATAACAGAGAGATTATCTTTCAGTATTGGTTAAATCTGGACCAAAAATATCCCGGTAGTTCAGAAATTGAGCCAATGACAACTTCTTAATCGAAATATAACCTACTTGAATTAGGCTAAAAGACGGTAACAACCTGCCGAAAATGAGAACCCATGAAATTACAACGTAGAGAATTTATTTTATTTTTTGGCGCAGCAGTAGGGACAACCCTATTACGTGGACCTGCTTTTTCTGGTCCAAGCCAAAGTCCTTTTACCCTAGCTAACTTACCCGAAGGAATTAGCTTTAAACCAGTTGACCTACCTTTACCCCTAGGAATTACAGGTATTGGTCCCAAGGAACAATCCCAAGCTTATCAAACCTATGAGGTCAAAGATGATTTAGTTGTCCCGGAAGGCTTTACCTATGAAGTAATCGCCAGTTGGGGAGACCCTTTAGGGGATTCCCGCGTTGGTTATAACAACGACTATTTAGCCTTTATCCCCACTGGTAAAAACGAAGGGTTACTCGGAGTCAACTTTGAGTATATCAGTGGTAAAGCTTGGATCGATAGTTATCAAATGGTCATGGCTAAAGACTTACCCTTTGCTGAGGTAATCAAAGCTTTAGCAGCCCAAGAAGGAAATAAAATCAACGCTTACGCTTTAGCAGATAACGACCCCCTTAAAGAACAAATCAAGCTAATCTCCAAAGAAGCGCTGATTGATTTAGGTATTGGGGTAATGTCTCTCAAACGTAACGACGATGGAACCTGGTCTCGAACCAACTCCGGAGTGGATCGTCGGATCACAGGAATTTTAGCCCTAGACAATGGTAAATACACCAAAACCACAGGACCAGCTGTAGAGATTTTTAACAAACAAAATAAATTAGGTTATGACGATAACCTCGGCGATAAAGTCGTGGGGAGTTTTAGCAACTGTGCTGGTGGGAAAACCCCCTGGGGAACATTCCTCAGCGCTGAAGAAAATTTCCAAGATCAAGTCCCAGAAGGTGTTAAAGCAGATGGATCATCCTTGGATCCTGGGGAAAAACCCTTTGAGATAGGCGATGAGGACCTCTACGGAATCGGTAACGTCTTTGGTTTAGCCGGGAATAAATACGGTTGGATGGTAGAAGTTGACCCCGCTAATCCAGATGACTACGGAACCAAACACACCTGGTTAGGACGTTTTCGTCATGAAGCAGTAGCAGTGAGAGTAGTACCTAACCGGAAATTAGCCGTCTATTCAGGCTGCGATCGCCGGGGCGGACACCTTTATAAATTTGTTTCCGCAGAAGCAGTTCACAACCCTCAAGACCCTCAGAACTCCCGTTTATTCAGCAATGGTATGCTTTACGGAGCTAAATTTAACCCCGATGGCACAGGAAAATGGATACCTTTAAAACCGGATACTCCCATCGATCCCGTTTTACCCTCTCAGGTAGTAGGCAAAGATGGAGAAGGAATGGTCCCCTTACCCAATCCCGATCGTACTACGGGTGGCATTACTCGTTTCACCAGTGACGCCGAAGTAGCCCTATATAAAGAGAAATTTAAAACCCTCGGGGACCTCTATGTTGGCACAGAAACAGAAAAACAAGGTGCGATCTTAATCGATGCTCATTTTGCCGCTAACGCAGCCGGAGTTACCTGTACAGGTCGTCCCGAAGATACAGAAGTAGCCGCAGATGGTACTTTATTCGTGGCCTTTACTTCCGAAACTCCCGGAAGTGATGGTGGACCAAATAAAGATTTTCTGCAAAATCCCCAAGATCCTAAGGTTCCCCTTGAATATGGTTGGATTTTACGTCTTGTTGAAGATAACCAAAATCCCGAATCTCTAACCTTTACCTGGGAGGCGATCGCCCTGGGAGGAGAACCATACTTAAATGGTCTAGGGTTTTCCAATCCTGATAACTTAACCATCGATTCCAAAGGTAATCTCTGGATGGTTACCGATATGTCCACTAGTTCCCACAATCAACCCGTTCCCGCGGGAAGAACTAAAGATGGTAAACCCCTAAGTCAAGAGAAATTACGAGGAATCTTTGGTAACAACACTGCTTGGTGTATTCCTTTAACAGGAGCTAACGCCGGTAATGCCTACCCCTTTGCCATCGGACCTATGGATACGGAACTCTGTGGTCTAGAATTTAGTCCTGATGAAACAGCACTCTTTTTAGGGGTGCAACATCCTGGGGAAAATAATAGTATCCGTAAAGACTTTGCTTTTGAAACCCGGGAATTCGCCCTCAAAACTACCGAGGGAACAGAATTTATCCAAAAACGAGAAGTACCCATCGGTTCTAATTGGCCTAGTAAACAGGCTAATCAACCCCCCCGTCCTTCTATCGTCGTAGTAAGACGGTTAGACAATCAGAGTATTACTTAATCTCTCAAGATTTAGCAAAGACAACGGGAGATACCTTCATCTCCCGTATCCTCTAACTAGGAAAAAGAAATCGAATTTAAAAAATTAAAACAAAATTTTGCTATTTGGCTAAATTTGCGCTAAACTATGCTGTGAAAGTTGCCCAAATTGAAAAATTTGCTTACAATAAAGATTAAGAGATCTGACTGTATAATAAGGCAAACTAATCTCTAGGTGTGAGGAAAACAAACTATGTCTAAACTGTTTTGGAACATTATTAAAGCTGCTCCAGTAGTGATCGGAGCATCTCTACTCAGCGCTAATAGCACTTTGGCGGCTCCTGAAACTAATCAGGTTAACCCGGAAGGTCAAACCCTTCAACAAATCGAACAATACAATAGCGAACTTGGGGACTCCATGTCTCAAGTAACCAACGTTTCCCAACTTCGCGACGTGTCCCCCGGAGACTGGGCTTATGAAGCACTCCGTACCCTAGTTGACCGCTATGGTTGTATCGTAGGTTATCCTAACCAAACCTTCCGCGGTAACCAACCAACCACTCGTTACGAGTTCGCAGCCGGGTTGAACGCTTGCTTACAGCAGATGGAACGTCTGATCGCCGCTAGTGAGTCGGTCCAAAGAGAAGATCTCGAAAGACTACAGTTATTGATGCAAGAGTTCGAAGCAGAGTTAGCGGCTTTAGGCGCTCGCGTAGATAACCTAGAAGGTCGTACCGCTTTCCTCGAAGATCACCAATTCTCCACCACCACCAAACTAAGAGGGGAAGTGATCATGGCTGCTAGCGGCGCCTTCGGAGATAAGAAAGCTAGCCGAGAGTTTGGACGTGGCCATACAAGGGGAGGTCGTGATAACCTCAACAGTACTCCTTTCTTCTCCTATCGCGCTCGTTTAAACTTTGATACTAGCTTCTCTGGTCAAGACCGCTTGAGAACTCGTTTACAAGCTCGTAATACTACTAATCTCGCCAGTGTAACAGGTACCGATTCCGCTCGTTTAGGTTTTGACGGTAACAGCGACAATCAAGTAGAAATCGATTTGTTGATGTACCAAACTCCCGTTGGTGACAACTTCACCTTCTACCTCGCGGCTATTGGTGCCGACTTTAGCGATATCGCCGATACCAAAAACCCCTTCTTTGATGGTAATACTATTGGAGGCCTGAGCCGTTTCTCCAAGAAAAACCCCCTCGTTTACCGTACAGGTGATGCGGCTATTGGTGTAAGCTGGCAAGCCTTTGACTCTTTTAGCGTTGATTTGGGCTATTTAGTAGGTAACGGAGCCAACGATCCCGATAAAAGTAATGGGATTTTCAATGGTGACTACTTAGTTATGGCTCAGTTTAACTGGGATCCTACCGACAAAATTGGTCTAGCTCTTACCTATGGTTATGGCTATGAAAGACCAGACCGCTCTAACCTCTCTGGTAGCACAGGTAGTCCTCAAGCCCGTAACCCCTTCGTAGATAGGGACGGAAATTCAGCCGGTGTTGGCGCTCACCGCATCGGGGTTCAGGGAACTTGGCGTATAGCTGAAAGATTTAACATCGCTGGTTGGTGGGGCGGCGCGATCGCTAGTGCTAAAAGTGGCTACTTTGAAGATGAAGATAATGCCTTTATCTGGAACGCGGCGATCAACTTCTCCTTCCTTGATCTACTTCGAGAAGGAAGTCACCTAGGTGTAGCTTTTGGTATTCCTCCTCGCACCGACTACAGAACTCCCAGTGATACTACCTACTTTATCGAGGCTTTCTACAGCTATCCCATTACCGATAATATTAGTGTCACTCCAGGTGCTTACGTGATCATCAATCCTAACCAAAACAATAATAACGACACCATCGTAGTAGGTAGCATTCGTACCACCTTCAAATTCTAAAAAATCCCGCCAATTTAACTAAAGTCCTCCCTTAAGGGGGATTTTTTTTCTTTCTAACATCTTGATTGAAAAAAAAGGTATAATGAGAAATTGTGAATTTTTGGTCAACCCTATGAACGCACAAGAGATCATTCAGTCTATTGAAGCAGCCCATCTCAAAACCGAATTACCCATTATTCATGTGGGTGATACCATCAAAGTTGGGGTCAAAATTCAAGAAGGCGGTAAAGAAAGAATCCAACCCTATGAAGGTGTTGTCATCGCTAAACGTAATGGTGGAATTAACGAAACTATTACCGTTAGACGCGTCTTCCAAGGTGTCGGTGTCGAAAGAGTCTTTTTACTCCATTCACCCCGCGTCGCTAGTATCCAAATCCTCAGAAGAGGTAAGGTTAGAAGAGCCAAACTCTATTATCTACGCGAACGGACAGGTAAAGCTACTCGTATTAAACAACGTTTTGATCGCCCGATTAAATCTGCCCAAAAATAACTAGCAAAAGATTCTTCATCTATGCTATACTAGACTAACTTGCGCTGATAGCTTAATGCGCTCTTAGTTCAGTTGGTAGAACGCAGGTCTCCAAAACCTGATGTCGGGGGTTCAAGTCCTCCAGGGCGCGTCATAATTGCTCTATAATAGATAAACTGACTGCGGTAAATTAATCTTACCCAGTAGCTAATCATCTGATAAGGATAAAGGCAATTGT
>CALGKL010000200.1 GCA_937930495.1 uncultured Gloeocapsa sp. | reverse complement strand
CCCACACAAACCGATTACTATCGCTACAACTAAGCCAAAATCTTGTAACAAAGTTTGTCTAAATAGGGGTAAATTAATCAATAACCCCATAGCGATAAAGAAAAAGGGAATAAATAAAACTCCCCCCACAAATTCTACCTTTTCCTTAACTAAACTTTTGCCTAAGACATCATTGACAGCTAAACCTGCTAAAAACGCCCCCACTATATTTTCTATCTCAATCATTTGCGCTCCAACTGAAGCCAGAAACAGAGCTAATAATATAAATAGAAACTGGTTTCCTTCTTCATTACCCGTACGTCGAAAATACTCTCTTCCTAAACTATCTACCCCAAATAAAATAACTACCGAGTAAACCCCTAATGCGGCGATCTGAAGTAACAAACCCCACCAGGAAAACTCCCCTCGATGGATAGAGATACATACCGCTAAGACTAATAAAGCACCAATATCGGTAAAAATAGTCGCCCCAATGGTTACGGTAACCGCTTTATTGCGAACTATACCCAAACGTTGGGCAATAGGGTAAGCTAAAAGTGTATGAGATGCTAACAAAGAGCCGATTAAAATAGCTCCATTTGGACCAAAACCAAAAAAGAATCCAATCCCAATCCCTGTGAGCAGAGGTACAGTAAATGTGCTTAAACCAAAGGTTAAAGAATGATTCCGCGTACGTCGAAAAGCGGCTAAATCAATTTCTAACCCAGCGATAAACATCAGATAAATTTTACCTACATCTGAGAGTAATTTGAGCGTTTCTGTCTTCGGATTGAGCAAACCTAAAACATTAGGTCCTAAAAGAATACCCGCTAATAATAATCCTACTAATCCAGGTAATTTAATCTTTTCAAACAGGGGAGGGACGATTAAACTAGTCAGTAGTAAAATTGTCAAAGAAACAATAGGATTAGCGATAATTAAATCTTTGATTGTTTCGGTCATTAAGGGTTTCTCTCAGGGCAAAAAAGCAGGAAATCGTATATAATAATATCACAATTGTTTTATTTTAATTGAGTATTAGATTACTTTATTGGCAGAAATTATGTAACTTTTTCTATAGTTATTTGTTGATATCTTGATATATTTTGCTATGCTGTAATAATCCTCTCAGACTGGTTAGTAAATCGGTTTAAATACAATTATCTCTAGTCTGACTGGTAATGCACTATGTCTGATTCTTCCACACCCGATGCTTTAGCCGTTGAACTACGTCGAGAACGTTCTATCCGTCGTACCCTAAAATTGTTAGAAGTTAAACGTAACCAAATGCGTGCCGATTTACGACAATTTGTGACTCATCTGACTCTCTTGTTACCCAATAAACCGGTTAAATCTGACCCTAAATTGCTGACCGAAGCAATCGAACGTCTCGGAGATGATGCTTTTGCTCAATTACTTACCCAAATCTTACAGGAACATCCCCCTGATTAATCAATAGACAACATGACCAAAACTAGTACCAAATTATTAGGTAAATCTCTCTCTGAATTGACTACTTGGGTAGAAACACAAGGACAACCCAGTTATCGGGGTAAACAACTATACGAGTGGTTATACCAGAAAGGAGCGCGATCGCTCTCGGAAATCTCCGTCTTTCCCAAACAATGGCGGGAACAAGTCCAAGATACCTCTATTGGTCGCTCCATCATCCATCATCGTAGCATAGCTCCCGATCAAACCCGCAAATATCTTCTCGCTCTCGAAGATGGTTTAATCGTAGAAACAGTAGGTATTCCTACCTCTAAACGCTTGACGGTTTGTGTTTCAACTCAGGTGGGTTGCGCCATGAAATGTGACTTTTGCGCTACAGGTAAAGGTGGCTTTAAGCGTAATCTAAAAGCTTACGAAATCATTGATCAGGTACTGACCGTACAAAACGATTTTAACCGTCGGGTATCTCACGTAGTTTTTATGGGGATGGGAGAGCCATTACTTAACCTGAAAGAGGTTTTAGTCGCTTTACGCTCCATCAACCAGGATATCGGGATCGGCGGGCGAGCGCTCACCGTCTCTAGTGTTGGTATTGTCGGTAAAATCCGCGAACTAGCCGAACAACGGTTACAGCTTACCTTTGCCTTAAGTTTACACGCACCCAACCAAGAGCTAAGAGAGCGACTGATTCCTACTGCGGTACGCAATCCCCTAGAACAACTGTTAACCGAATCTAAAGATTATGTCAATCTTACAGGACGTCGTGTTACCTTTGAGTATGTTTTATTAGCCGGAGTTAACGACTTACCCGCACATGCTCAAGAGTTAGCCCAACTAGTCAGAGGATTTCAAAGTCACATTAACCTGATTCCCTATAATCCTATTAGGGAAGCTTCTTACCAACGTCCTGACCAACAAAGAATCCAAGACTTTGTCGATGTTTTGACAGCCAAACAGGTAGCTTTTAGCGTCCGCTACTCTAGGGGTTTAGCCGCTAATGCAGCCTGTGGACAGTTAAGAGCTTCTGAGGCTAGAAATTAGCAGGGGTCAAACCGGGAGCGTAAGCTTCCACTACTTTACCAGTGTGGAGACAACTAATCAGCAGATAATCACATTTAGGACAGCTAGTCTGGACTATCTGGTTATCTAAAACGGTTTTTTCAGCTGGTGCACCGCAATTAGGACAATAAACCTTGATTACCATTTTTGTCTTAGTCATTTTTTATTTTAAAATTGATGATAAAAGAGTTTTTTAAATCGACAATTCCAGTTTAACAATCAATTATTACCTAGTCAACCTTGATCCCCATTTCTTTAGATTTTATTAATATTTTGGCCAAGCAAGAATTAAAGACTATGTTAATATTGGTAACGACAAATTTAAAACCGAGGAATGTCTAAACGAATCTTATTTATCAGTAATGGTCACGGAGAGGATAATCACTCCTCCCATATAATTAGAAGTTTACAAGAACAAAACCCCGAGCTAGAAATAGCGGCTATGCCTTTAGTAGGAGAAGGGAGAGCTTATCGAGCTTTAGACA
>CALGKL010000199.1 GCA_937930495.1 uncultured Gloeocapsa sp. | reverse complement strand
ATTGTCAATGTACTGATATTGATTCCCGTTTTATCCCTTCCCGTCAATTGGGGGGAGATATTTTTGATTATTACTGGTTGGATAAAAATAACTTAGCCATTTATTTACTCGATGTTGAAGGACATGGGATTAAGGCTGCTTTTCCTTCTGTTTCTATTCTCAATCTATTACGTTCTCAAAGTTTAAATCAGGTTAATTTTTATCATCCCAAAGAGGTTTTAACGGGATTAAATCGTTCTTTCCCTATGAATGAGTATCATCGACAATCTTTTACGATTTGGTATGGAGTTTATAACTCTAAAACCCATACTTTAGTCTATGCTAGCGCAGGCCATCCCCCTGCGGTACTTATTTCTCCTCATCAAGAGGGAAGGGTGGTTGAAAAGCGTTTAACTACTCGTGGTCCTAGTATCGGTTTTTTTGAAGAATCTCAATACGATCAGGAAACTTGTGTAATTACTCCCGAGTCTAGATTATATATTTTTAGTGATGGTATTTATGAGATTGAGCACAATCCGGGGGAATTTTGGAATTTGGATCAATTTATTAATCTACTGCGTTATCATTACTGTTCTCAATCTAATCTAGATGAATTACTCGCACAGGTTCGTTTAATCAATGTGGATGCTGATTTTGCTGATGATTTGTCTATAATGCAAGTAGATTTTAGGTAAAATATAACTTGACTAATCTGTAGAAAAAAATGTCTCAGCAACATCAAGTTACCGTTCATCACCAACAAGAAACCTATAATTTTACGGTTAGCAGCGATCGCTATATCCTCCAAAGCGCTGAAGCTCAAGGTTATCAATTACCTTTTTCCTGTCGTAATGGCGCTTGTACGACTTGCGCGGTGAAAGTTCTTTCCGGTCAACTCTCTCAACCAGAAGCGATGGGGTTGTCACCAGAGTTACAAGCAAAAGGTTATGCTTTGTTGTGTGTGAGTTATGCTCGTTCTGATTTAGTAGTAGAAACTCAAGAAGAAGACGAGGTCTATGAGTTGCAATTTGGTCGCTATTTCGGGAGAGGAAAAGTGCGTTTTGGTCTCCCTTTAGACGAAGATTAATCAAAAATTAGGAACTTATTGAGGAAAAAACTATTCAAAATGATTATAATTTGTCTCAATTTCTAGATGTATGTATCTCCTTCAACTATATTGTTTCACTTTACTAGCTACTCTGCTGAGTCTGTCTCCTCGAATGGTTAATGCTCAAACCCTCAGTGATGAACAGATTAATAATTATGCTCAAGCAGTAATGCGGATTGAATCCAATCGTCAGCAAGCCTATGCTGAAATTCAACGGATTATGGGTGAGAATCCCCCAGAGATAGTCTGTAATCAACCTAGTAGTTATAATAGTCTCCCAGAGGAAGCAGCTAAAGTAGCTCTCACCTATTGTCAAAATTCCGAAAATATCGTTAAAGATACAGGGATGACGGTGGAGCAATTTAACCAGATTACCCAACAGATTAAACAAGACCAAGAATTAGAGAGAAGGATACAAGATGTGATGAGAGAGTCACAGTGAGATTCCTTGAGGGTTGAGTTTAACTTTAGGTTAACCCCAACCCAGCTAAACTGCTCTCAATTCAGATGGTAAAGGGAATGTTACTAAGCTTGTGCTTTAATGCGAGCATAAAAAGTACCATTGATTTTTACCTCTACTGGTTCTTTGGCGCCTAAATCAGTATCAGAGGGTTGTCTGCTCTCAAAAATACCAGCTATTTCTCCAGTTTCACTATCGATTTTGGTGATAGATAGAGAAATTTCTCCTTTTCCTTTATCTAAGCGTTTGATATTAGAGGCTAGGAATTCTTCGCTATCAGCTTGAGAGGGAAGTGCTACAGCATTTTCATAACCACTAGCGACACCACGACCTTTAGGATCTAAGAAAACGTTACCACGATAGGAGGGAACTTTAAATTCTCCTTTGAAGTTGGTAGAGGTGTTAATGCTGCTAAAACCTGGTTCGGTTTGAGCTAATAATTGTTTAACGGTGAATAAAAAGGGTACTTGTTCCCCACCCGGTAACTGTACTGTTACTGGTTGGAAGTCAATCCCACTATCTTCAACTAGGGTTAAAACACCATTGTCACTGACTTTGATTGTGCCACTAATTTGCTCTAAACTAGAAGTATAACGAGTTAAGGCTTTGGCTGAGATAAATTCAGCTTCTTTACGCTTGATACCGCTTTCTTCTTTAACCGCGTATTTTTGAGGTTCAATACACAAATCTTCAAAGACGTAAGTCTCATTAGGTTTGACGGGAAGAGATCCCCGCGCACTTTCAGGAAGTTCAGGACATTTATTGGCTAATCCTGTGTTAACAATCTGATCGTAAGTATAATCTTCTCTGTTAAATACAGTAGTTTCTGGTGTGTCAGAACAAGCAGAGATCAACCCAAAACAGATCACTAGTAAAAAGGTAGTAATCAAGGCACGGTATTTCATGTTTAACCTCAATTTTGTTATTTTTAGTCTTATCGGATCTAATTTACCAAATTGAGTTACCAATCTTTCAACAATTCTCTATATTAGATAATATGTTAAACCATCTCAATTTGTAATTTATGTTTTTACAAGAACTAAATCCTCTTTGCCAAGAATTAATCAAAGAACCTGTCGCTTTTGTCAATGGCTTTATCGCCGGTGCTTTGCGTCTTAATTTAACGGAAGATCCTCTGAAAAGTTGGTTAGAAAAACAAGGTCTGACTCAGCTTAAAACCCCTCAAGATCCTGATAATGGGAATAAACCTGAATATATCTCGATTGATTAAGTATAAATGCCTAATTTAATCGAATTGGCTCCGGAGGATTTAGCTTACTCCCTCGGTCTTATAGCAATGGCGATCGCTCTGGGGCGTTGGCACCGACTTGGTTTAGAATCACAGTTAATCTTGGCTACAGGGCGATCGCTTTTGCAATTAATGGTGGTGGGTTATTTTCTCACCATCATTTTTGCTTTAAAAAACCCTCCCTTAGTTTTATTATTGATTGGAATAATGCTGACGATCGCAGCTATAGTAGCGCGCAATCGAATCAGTCAAAAACTCAAGGGTTTAGTTACTACCCTCTGGTTATCCTTACTCACCGGGAGCGCTTTTACTCTAGCTTACACCCTGTTATTGATTATTCAACCTAAGCCCTGGTATGACCCCCAATATTTAATACCCCTGATGGGGATGATTTTAGGTCAGGGGATGAATAGCGCTGCGATTGCGGGAGAGCGTTTGGTTAGTTCCCTCACCAGAAATCGTCAGGAAATAGAAACCCATCTCTGTTTAGGTGCTACCCCGACTCAAGCGATTTTAGTCTATCGACAAGAAGCAATCCGCGCGGGTTTTATTCCCATCCTCAACCAAATGATGGTAGTGGGAATCGTTAGCTTACCAGGTATGTTTACCGGACAAGTCTTAGCAGGTGCAAACCCACTCAATGCAGCTTCCTACCAGATTTTGATTTTATTTATGCTCGTTTTGAGTAATCTCATTACTTTGCTACTGGTGACTAGA